>URVF01000016.1 GCA_900551185.1 uncultured Collinsella sp.
CGTAGCGGGTGGTTTAAAGCTGGCCGCTGCGCGGCCAGCAGACTAAAGTCTTGAATAAAAAGCCCGCCGATCAAATGATCGGCGGGCATAGACATAGAGTATCGGTTCAATAAAACCGAACACCAACATGTTTTCGGCTAAAAAACGTCCTTGGCAAACACCTTTGAGTCATTGGGGACCTGACGGATTTCGATAACCACGCCATCGTTCACAAGCTCTTGGATATGCTCGGCATCGGTTTCGGTCGCAAAGATCGCGGGGGTCGGATGAAGCGTGGTCTCGGGAGACTTTCGAGTTCCGCCCAAATTGATCTCCTTGATGTCTTTGCAACCCTTAGCGAGACGATAGGCATCTTCAATCGTCTCAACAATGATAAACAGCGAGTACTTATCGGTAACGCCGCTGTTGAGCGCCTCGATAGCAGCGTTTACGTCTTTTATGACGAGCTTCACGCCGTTGGGACGAGCTAGCCTCAAAGCGGCTTTTCTCATGTCGTCTTTTGCCACGGCATCGCTGGCACACAGGATGCAATCGACATCCAGCGCATGCGTCCAAGACATGGCGACCTGGCCGTGAATCAATCGGTAATCGACCCTCGTAAGCTTAATCATCAAAATCATCTCCGCACGTAATAAAGGTAATGACAGGGTTGAATTATTCGTTGAAGCTTGAGCTAGAACTCTTCTTCTTCGACATCGGCAAGCATGTCCGCCGCCTCACAAAGCATGATAAATGAACGTGATCCCTCGACCGCGGCTTTGGCCTTGTCCGCATCCAGGGAGTCCAGCTGTGTAGCCATTTCCACCAGCAGCGGCAAGTTCATTCCGGTGATCAACGTAAACGATCCGGCGGTCTGCCTCTGAATGAATTCGTTGTTTACAGAGCCGCCAAAGATGTCAGTCACGACAAACCAAGAGTCGGCAGGGTCCTTCGACTCCATCCAAGCATCGATAAGCGCTGCGACATCCCTCGTGTCGTCATCGACATAGGCGCACAGACACTCGATTCGGTCGTTGGCGCCCATCAGGATCTCGAGAGAGCTCTTCATACCTTGGGCGAGATAACCATGACTCGCTAGCAATATCTTATTCATAGTTCTCCAATATCAATAAGACGTACTATATTGTCATAACAAAGTATATTAGCAATCTACCCCTGCGCGGTGTGTCAATTTTCCAAATCCGCGAACGGTAACAATTAGTCGGTAAATCGACCAATCTATCTCTAATTTACAAATAGAACTTCAGTCGCTCGGTGCAGTACACCTGACGGGAGATGAAAAGCGGCTCGCCGCTTGGAGCATAACGTCTATCGACAAACAGAAGCAGCGGAGAGTCCAGTTCCACGTTAAGGTATGCCGCCTCGAGCTCGCTCGCATAGCAGACCTCGAGCGTACGCGTGTTGGGGCCCATCTTGACCCCCTGGCGATCGAGTACCGCCATCAGCGAATCCTCGAGGGACTCATGCTCCAAAAAAGAAAGCGCAGCGGAATAGCTATTGGTTTCCAGCATCGTGGGCTTGTCATCCACAAGGCGCAGACGACGACTGCGCAATACCTTTTGGGTATCGTCTACGCCCAGGAACTTCGCGTCTCGCAGCCTTGGGAAGTCCCAGCCTATTGCGAGAACCCTGGTAGACGCCTGTTTTCCCGCAAGCTGGCACGAATGGGTAAAGCTCTCACGGTCGTCCGCGGCATACATCTGTGTGTCCGACGAAACGAACGTACCCTTGCCGCGGGCCCTCTCAACAAGCCCAGCATCTTCCATTTCTTTAATTGCGGAGCGAACCGTTATTCGGCTCACGCCAAATTGCTCGATGAGCTCCGCCTCGGTCGGAAGCTTATCTCCCGGGCGGTACGTGCCGTTGGCGATCGAATCAGAAAGCGCACGGACAATCTGTTTGTACAGGGGGACAACGCTATTTGCTTCAACCATATCAACCATACCTTTGCAAGGAATCAGCAGCTTATAGATAGATAACTTATATTGTATTAGAACTTTTTAGGAGTCCATATATTTCCTAAATGATTCGGTAAACGGGGTGTTATTTCACTTTAGCGGGGTGCAGCGGCTACCCGCGGCATTCGTTATCAACCTAGCTAGGCTAGTCCACCCACATCGTCTTCAGTTCGCCGCAGAGCCGCGGCCCCATATGGGTATACTCACGAGGATTCGACTCGATTCGCCCCCGTTGGGGCGTCAAAGGAGACTGCATATGCCCACCACCTCAACCGACCCGCGCGCCGCTGCCGCCGCGCTGCTGGCGCCTGGCACCACCTGCCATGGCTTTGCCGTCGAGCGCTGCGAGACCGTGCCCGAGCTCGACTCGGACGCCTACGTGCTGCGCCACACCGCCTCGGGCGCTCGCCTACTGTACCTGGCGTGCGACGACGAGAACAAGGCCTTTGCCATTGGCTTTAAGACGCCGCCGGCCGATTCCACCGGCGTGTTCCATATTCTTGAGCACTCGGTGCTGTGCGGATCGGCCAAGTTTCCCGTCAAGGAGCCGTTTGTCGACCTGATCAAGAGCTCCATGCAGACGTTCCTCAACGCCATGACCTACCCCGACAAGACCATCTACCCCGTTGCCACCACCAACGAGCAGGATCTGTACAACCTGATGGACGTGTACCTGGACGCGGTGTTCAACCCGGCCATCTATACCAAGCCCACCATTTTTGAGCAGGAGGGCTGGCACTACGAACTGGACCTGCCGGAGGGCGACGGCGACAGCAGCGCCGCGAGCCTGCACGAGGGCACGCTGCGTTATAACGGCGTGGTGTTCAACGAGATGAAGGGCGCGCTGTCCGATCCCATGAGCGTGCTGGACGATGCCGTCAACGCCGCGCTCTATCCCGACACCGCCTATGCGCACGAGAGCGGCGGCGACCCGCGCGCGATTCCCGCGCTCACCTACGAGCAGTTCCTGGACACGCACGCGCGACACTACAATCCCTCCAACTCCTACATCACGCTCTACGGCGACCTGGACGTGGACCGCGCACTGGCCTTTTTGGACGAGCGCTATCTGTCGCAGCCGAGTGCCGCGAGCCGCCGCATGGACGCTGCCGTTGCCGCCGGCGAGGACCCGTCCACGCTGGCACCCAATCCGTTGGACGCGCAGGCGCCCGTGACCTGCGAGTACAAGCGCATCGAGATGGCCACCACACCCGAGAACGCCCTGGTGGGCCTGGGCCTTGTGCTGGGCAGCGCGCTCGACCGCAAGCGCACGATCGCGGCGGATATCCTGTTCGAGGCGCTGCTGGGCTCCAACGAAGCGCCGGTTAAGAAGGCCATTCTGGCCGCCGGCCTGGGCGGCAACGTGGTGAGCTACACCGCGGCCGAGAGCCTGCAGCCCTACGAGCTCATCATGCTGCAAAACGCACAGCCCGGTGTGGCGCGCGAGCTGCGTCGCGTGTTCCAGGACGCCTGCCGCAACCTGTGCGAGCACGGAGTTCCGCGCGAGCGTCTGGAAGCCATCATCAGCAGCAACGAGTACGACCTGCGCCAGCGTGACTATGGCATCGCCGACGGCGTGGCCATTGCGTGCGACGCGCTGAGCACCTGGCTCTACGATGACGACGCCGCGACGCTGGCGCTCAAGTACGGCCCGGTGTACGAGGAGCTGCGTAGCGAGCTGGACGGCAGCTATTTTGAGGACCTGCTGCGCGAGCTGGTGCTGGAAAACGACCACATGGCACTGGTCGAGCTGGTGCCGGTGGACGCCGCCGAGGGTTCGGAGGGTGCCGAGGCCGCCGAGCTGGCAGCCAAGCGCGATGCCATGACCGATGCCGAGCTGACCGACGTGGTCGAGCGCACGGCCGCGCTGCGTGCCGCGCAGGAGGCGGAAGACACACCCGAGGCCAAGGCCACGCTGCCGCGCCTGCGCGTGTCCGACATTGGCGAGGCGCGCCCCGAGCCGCCACTGATCGTGGACACGACCGTGCCCATCCCCTGCCTGCGCCACGGCATCCCCACCAACCGTCTGGCCTACGCCATGCAGTATTTCGACCTGAACTGCGTCGCGTTTGAGGACCTGCCCTATGTGACACTGCTCTGCCGCCTGCTTAAGCAGCTGCCCACGCGCGAGCACTCGGCCGAGGAACTCGACAACTTGCTCGCTGGCAAGCTCGGCTTTTTGAGCTTTACGACCGAGGTCATGACGCAGCCCGAAGTGGACGGCGTGCGCCCCTACCTGCTGGTGAGCGCCGGCGCCCTGTCCGAGAAGATCGACGCGCTGGCGAGCCTGCCGCGCGAGGTGTGGTCGAGCACGCTACTGGCGGATGCCGACGCCGACCGCGTTCGCGACGTGCTCACGCAGATTCGCATTGGGCTTGAGCAGGGCTTTATCAACAACGGTCACTCGGCGGCGCTCGGTCGCGCGATGAGCTACAGCTCGCCTTCGGCCGTGGTGCGCGAGCAGCTTTCGGGCGTGGACTTCTACCTGTTCCTGCGCGATCTGCTCGAGCACTTTGACGAGCGCCTGGACAGTCTGCGCGCCAAGCTTGCCGAGCTGGCAGACCGCATCTTTGTGGCCGATGGCTGCCTGGCGAGCTTTACCGGCAGCGACGAGGACTTTGACGCGTACTGGAATGCTGCGGGCGACCTGGGGCTGAGCGCTGGCGACGGCGCCGATGCCGGCCGCAACGCGCTCGTGGTGCCGACGCCGTGCGACCGCCACGAGGCCTTTGTCATCCCCAGCGACATCTGCTTTGCGGCAAGCGCGTGCGATCCGCGCCGTCTGGGCATCGACGTGACGGGCGCCTGGGCGGTTGCCGCCAACGCGCTCTCCTACGACTACCTGTGGAACGAGATCCGCGTGAAGGGCGGTGCGTACGGCTGCGGATTCCGCGCTGCCGGCGAGCGCCAGGCGGCGTTCTACACCTACCGCGACCCGGCAATCGACCCCTCGATTGAGCGCGTGGCGCGCGCAGGCGAATGGCTCGGCAGCTTTGAGCCCGACGAGGCCGCCTTTGAGGGCTTCATCGTAAGCTGCGTGAGCGGCATGGACGCACCGGTTAAGCCGTACGCGCTCACCAAGCGCCGCAATACGACCTACCTTGCCGGGCTCGATCCGCACGCGCGCGAGGAGCGTCGCGCCCAGATGCTCGCCGCCACCCCCGGTGAGCTGCGCTCGCTCGGCTCCGATGTGACGCGCATCGCAGCCGCGTCGCCCACCTGCGTCTTTGGCGGCCGAGACGTCATCGCCAAGAGCAACGCCGGCTTTAACGTCATCGATCTGCTGGGCTAACGCACAAAGGTAGATTTTTGGAACATGCCCGGAAATCTACCTTTTTCTGCGGCTTGGGCGGGGCGGCGCAGCCCACCGCGGCGGTTTGTCTCGATCTGTAACATCTAGACGGCAATATCGGCTCCAGATGTTACAGATCGAGACGTTTCCAGACGACGCCGACCTTTTGTCTCAATCTGTAACAACTAGGTCCAATTTTGCCGAGTTACTGTTACAGATCGAGACAAACCGCCGCAGACGCCCATCACAGCACAGATAAAACCCGCCAAAATAAACCTGTCCCTTTTTGGCAAGTTTGCTAGAGGAGGTTGGGATGGACAAGGCTGAGTTGCGGCGGGCGGTGATTGCTCGGCGTGATGCTCTTGATTTGGACTTGCGGGCAGCGAAGTCTGCCGTTATCTGCGCGCGGCTTGTTGAGCTGTTGGATCGCTTGGATGCCGCGGCGCCGCACACCGTTGCCATCTATGCCGCGATGGGCTCCGAAGTCGACCCAGCCGCGTTTGCCGCTGCGGCCGCCAAACGCGGCTGGCGCGTGGCCTATCCGTGCATGCTCTCGGCAATTGATGCCGCAGCTTGTGGCCAGCGCATGTGCATGCGAGCAGTTGCCGCCGACGATGCGTCCGCGGCTCCGTTTATCGCCCACCCCGCGAGGGCCTTCGCGGCCACGGACATCGACAGCGACCGCTTCCCCATCGTGCCTGCCGAAGCACTCGACATGATTGTTGTGCCGCTCGTGGCCTTCGATCAAACCGGCGCGCGCCTGGGCTACGGCGGCGGCTGCTATGACCGCTACCTGCCCATGCTCTCGCCCGTATGTCAAATCGTCGGCATCGCCTTCGACGAACAACGCATCAACCACGTCCCCACCGATGCCCACGACCTGCCGCTACCCAACATCATCAGCGCCTAACCGCCGTCACATCAGCCACGGCCACAGTCGCAGCCTAGTGCTCCTCGCCGGCGCGGGCCAGGTCGTAGGGCGTGGTCTGGTAGACGTAGTAGTTGAGCCAGTTGGTGTAGAACAGCTGAGCCTGGCTGCGCCAGACGTTACGCGGCTCGGCGGTGGGGTCGTCATTCGGGAAGTAATGCGCCGGCACCTCCGGGTTGAGTCCGCGCTTCACGTCGCGCTCGTACTCCAAGCGCAACGTGTCGGTATCGTACTCGGGATGGCCAAAGACAAAGAAGCGACGGCTGTCGGTCGACTTGACGATGTACAGGCCCACCTCGTCGGACACGGCCACGACCTCAAGCTGCGGCTCGGCCTCCACGTCCTCGCGGCGCACATCGGTGTTGCGCGAATGCACGGCATAGAAACGGTCGTCAAAGCCGCGGACCAGCGGGCTTTGCGGCTTCACCAGATAATGCTCGAACACGCCACTCGCCTTTGCCGGCAGGTCGTACTTCTGGATACCGTAATGATGGTAGAGCCCCGCCTGCGCGCCCCAACAAATGTGCAGCGTAGAGTGCACGTGCGTGGTGGACCAATCCATGATCTGGCAGAGCTCGGGCCAGTAGTCGACCTCTTCGAACGGCATCTGCTCCACCGGCGCGCCCGTGATGATCAGGCCGTCGTAGTGGATGTCGCGGATGTCGTCGAACGTGCGGTAGAACGTCTCCAGGTGGCCGGCGCTCACGTGCGTGGCCTCGTGCGTTTTGGTACGTAGCAGATCCACCTCCACCTGCAGCGGCGTGTTGGAGAGCTTGCGCATGATCTGCGTCTCGGTGGCGATCTTGGTGGGCATGAGGTTGAGGATGAGCACGCGCAGCGGACGAATGTCCTGGTGCAGCGCGCGGTACTCGGTCATGACAAAGATGTTCTCGCTCTCGAGCTGCGCGGCGGCAGGGAGGGCGTCGGGGATGCGAATGGGCATGGATGCTCCTTACGAGTCAGTTGCAACTATGGTACAACGACCGGCTCCATCCGCGCGAGCACATCGCCCAGCGATGCCGTCAGCAGCCCAAATCACTCCAAAAGTAGAGATTAAGGCATGTCCAAAAATCTACGGCGCTTTAGCCTAGCAAAGTGGCAGCAGGACGATACAATGGTTCGACGCGAAAAACTCGGCCGAAAGGATACGTATATGTACCAGACGCGTAAGATCGGTGTGGTCGGCCAGGGCCACGTAGGAGCACATGTCGCCAACAGCCTGCTCATGCAGGGTATTGCCGATGAGCTGTACCTGTGCGATATCAACGAGGCCAAGGTGACGTCCGAGGTCCAGGACCTGCGCGACTCCCTTTCGTTTGTCCCGTACAACACCAAGATCGTCAACTGCTACGACCACTACGAGGAGCTGGCCTGCTGCGACGTCATCGTCAACGCCGCCGGCAAGGTCGCGCTGGCCGCCGGCAACCGCGACGGCGAGCTGTTCTTTACCACCGACGCCGCCCGCACCTTTGCCAAGCGCATCGTCGACGCCGGCTTTGACGGCATCTTCGTGAGCATCTCCAACCCCTGCGACGTCGTGTGCACCGAGCTGTGGCATCTGACCGGCTACGATCCCAAGAAGATTATCGGCTCGGGCTGCGGCCTGGACTCTGCCCGCCTGCGTACCGAGATCTCCAAGAAGGTCGGCGTGAGCCCCAAGTCCATCGACGCCTACATGATCGGCGAGCATGGCTTTAGCCAGCTGGCAGCCTTTAAGGCCGCAACCATCGCCGGCAAGAGCCTTAACGAACTTCAGGCCGAGAACCCCGACAAGTATGCCTTCGACCACATGGAGGTCGAGGAGCTCGCACGCAAGGGCGGCTATGTGACCTACCAGGGCAAGCAGTGCACCGAGTACGCCGTCGCCAACTCCGCCGCGCGCGTCTGCGCCGCTGTGTTGCACAACGAGCACGCCGTGCTTTCGGCATCCACGCTCATGACCGGCCAGTATGGCGAGGAGGGTATCTTTACCTCCCTGCCGTGCGTGATCGGCGCCGAGGGCGTCGAGGAGGTCTACACGCTGGACCTTTCCGAGCACGAGCTCGAGGGCTTCCACAAGAGCTGCCAGCACATCCGCGACAACATCGCCCAGCTCGATTGGTGGGATACCGAGGCCTACGACGCCAAGTAAGCCGCTGGCTGCCGCAACCTTGCGAATCTATGCGCGATACTAAGCGGGCCGCGCCGGAAACCCACCGGCGCGGCCCGCTTTTTACGCACGCTGTTCGCTTGCGAATCGAAGGTGAATGCTTTTCCCGTTACCTAGTACCGCTCGATGCCCATGTAGCGACGAATCTCAGGGCTGTGGTCGAACACCTTTCCGCGGGCGGCGCGCAGCTCGCAGCTCATGTTGTAGAAGAATATCGGCTCCAGGTACGAACGCACGCTGGCAGGCACCTCGCCCACGCCGTACTCGAGCGCGTCGAGCACCATGATCGTGTCGGTGTGCGTGTTGAGGAACGCGAGCGCGCGCTCCTCCATGGGGCGGCACTCGCCCGATCCGAGCTGCACAAAGTAGAACACGCCGGGCTCGGTGGCCTCGAACGGGCCGTGGAAATACTCGCCGGAGTGGATATAGCAGCAGTGCTGCCACTGCATCTCCATGAGCGAGCAGATGGCCATGGCGTAGGTCTGGCTAAAGTTGGGGCCGGAACCCAGAATATAGAAGAACTTATGCTGCTGGCAGAGCTCGGCAAAGCGATCGCCCAGCTCGGCGTTGACCTTCTCGCGGGCAGCGGGCAACAGCGCATCCATCTGCTTAAGGCCGGCGTACATGTCGGCGAGCGCCTCGTAACCCTCCTGCTGGTCGAGCAGCTCGGCAGCCATCAGGACGCCGATTCCCTGCGGAACCTCGGCCTGCGGCACGCCTTCGCCCCACGGATAGACCCAGGTGGTCCACTTGCCGTTATCGATCTTGGAGCCCTCGCAGTCGGTCATGGCCACGACCTCGGCGCCGGCTGCCAGCGCCATCTCGCAACCGTCGACGACCTCCTGCGTATTGCCGCTGTGGCTGCAGGCGATGACGAGTGATTTCTCGCCAAGACTCTTGGGAGCCATCAGGCAAAACTCGCGCGCCGTGTAGACCGTCGAGGCAAACGTGGTGGCCTCGCGCTTGAGCAGCTCGTTGGCCGGCATCAGGTCGATCATCGAACCGCCGCAGGCGATCCAAAAGACGTTCTCAATCTTGCCCTTGCGCTCGATAATTTCCTGAACCAGATCGCGTGCGTTCACGGTGATGCTCCTCCTTGTGTGGCGGCTTTGAACGACGGCAGCTCGTACCTGCGGTCATTCTATGTTGTCCTATTTATAGCACGCACGACGACGTCCGTGAAGCCATTTCACCAAACTTGTTCTATATTGTTCTATCTGTGGACGTTAGATGTCGAACACGTAGCGTGAGCCCACGATCTTTTGACGTCCGAGCAGTAGGGGCCGCTCGTCCTCGTCGGTAAAGTACGCCTCCATATAGAAGAGCGGCTCGCCGACCGGCACCTCCAGCAGCGGGGCCGCCTGAGCATCGGCAAGCGCAATCTCCACAGTACAGGGGTCGGACTTGAACGGCGCGCGGCCCGAATGCTCGGCAACGAGCGCAAAGATGGAATTGTCCGTGAGGTCCTTGTCGGCAAGCGTCTGCAGATAGGGATGGTCGGCCAGCACAAAGGCGTTGTTCTCGAGCATGACGGGCACGCCGTCTGCCGTGCGCACGCGCTCGACAACGATGAGCTCGCAGCCGGGTTCCACCCTAAAAAACGCCGCGTCCTCACGCGTCGCCGCAACCACCGTGCGCGACACCAGGCGTGCTCCGGCCACCATGTCGTTGGCGGCGCAACCCTCGGTAAAGCTCTGAACGTCGCCCTTCTGGCGAATCTTGCGCTTGAGCTTGGGCGCGCACACAAACGTGCCCCTCCCCTGCTGGCGGTTGAGATACCCCGCGCGCGACAGCTCCTCGATGGCGCGGCGCACGGTGATGCGTCCCACGCCGTAGTACTTCGCGAGCTCCATCTCGGAAGGAATGCGCGAGCCGGATGAGTACACGCCACGCGCGATCTCGCCCTTTAGGTCGTCCATAACCTGCTGGTACAGCGGCACGGCGGATACCTCAGTGCGCTCGGTTTTATCGTCGGATACCATCGTTACGCTCCATCCCGTGCATGCTCGGACTCAAACTCTTCAATCGCCGCCATAAACTGCTCGCCAAAGGCGTCGGCCTTTTTCTCGCCGATGCCGCTGACCTGGACAAGCTCGTCGCGCGTCTGCGGGCGCAGGCGGCACAGACCGCGCAGAGCCTTGTCGGAAAAGACCATGTACGGCGCCATCTCCAGCTCGGTCGAAATATCCTTGCGCAGGGCACGCAGGCGCTCGAACAGCTCGGCATCGTCACCCACGCGCGGGCGCTGATCCAGCTCGGCCTCCTCGCGCAGCAGATCCACCGCACGGCGGGCGCGGGCCGAGGCCTTGCGCTTGGACGCACGACGCTTAACGGTAAAGGCGAACGCCTCGTCCTCGACCTCGCCGGCACGCGGGCCAAGGCCCACGACCGGGTACTGGCCCTGCGAGGTGGCCAGGTAGCCCCGCCCGCACAGCTGGCCGATGATGTCCTTGATACGCCCGACCGATTCGCTCGACAGTTCACCGTAGCCGCGGTCCTCGTCCAGATGCATCTGGCGAATGCGCTCGGTGTTGCCGCCGTGGAGCACGTCGGCGATCAGCGACTTGCCAAAGCGCATGGGACGCGTGGCCACATAGCGCACGGCGGCGCGGGCCATATCGGTGACGTCCTCGGCCTCGAACTGCGTGAGGCAGTTACTGCAGTTGCCACAGCCCTCGGCCTCGTCCGCGGCGGTGCCGCCCGTACCGGCCGCGGCATGCTCGGCCGCGACCTCGTCGCCAAAGTAGCGCAGCATGTATTCGCGCAGGCAGCCGGTGGTATTGCAGTAGCCCTCCATCTGGCTGAGCAGACGATATCGATTCTGGAGCGCCCACGCGCGCTGCTCGTCGTCGAGCGCCTCATCGGCAGCATCGCCGCGGTCGATCAGAAAGCGGCGCATGCGAAAATCGTTGCCGTTCCACAGCAGATGGCAGCTGGCCGGGTCGCCATCGCGGCCGGCGCGGCCCGCCTCCTGGTAGTAGGCCTCGATGCTCTCGGGCACGTTGTTGTGGATCACGTAGCGCACGTTGGGCTTGTCGATGCCCATGCCAAAGGCGTTGGTGGCAACCATCACCTGGATATCGTCGTCGATAAAGGCGCGCTGGCTTTGGCGGCGGGCGTCGTTGCCCATGCCGGCATGGTAGCGGCCAACGCGAATGCCGCTGGGACCCAGCGCCTCGGCAAGCTCGCCTGCCAGCGCATCGACCGTCTTGCGGGTCGAGCAATACACGATGCCGCTCTCGCCCGAATGCGCGATCACATAGTCGCGAACCCACGCGGCCTTGGCCTTGTCGCCCATCTCCTCGCAACCAAAGTAGAGGTTCTTGCGATCGAAGCCCGTCACCACCGTCGCGGGGTTTTGCAGGCCGAGCATCTGCTGAATGTCCGCACGCACGCGCTCGGTCGCCGTAGCGGTAAAGGCCGCCACGATGGGGCGCTGCGGCAGGGAATCGATGAACTCACGAATCTGCAGATAGGCGGGGCGGAAATCCTGGCCCCATTGGCTCACGCAGTGGGCCTCGTCAATGGCCACGAGCGGCACGCCAATGCCGCCGTCCGCCGCAGCCTCCTGCGCAAAGGCTAAAAAGCGCGGCTCGAGCAGGCGCTCGGGCGCCACGTACATAAGCTGGTAGCGACCCTCGCGCGCCCGCTTGAGCACGGTGTTTTGCTGGGCTGGAGTAAGGCTGGAGTTGAGATAGCTGGGTCGCGCACCCGCCGCGAGCAACGCACGGGTCTGGTCCTCCATAAGCGACAGCAGCGGACTCACCACAAAGGTGATGCCGGGCAGCATGAGCGCGGGCACCTGGTAGCAAATGGACTTGCCGGCGCCCGTGGGCATAACACCCAGCGCATCGCGACCGGCAAGAATCGCATCGACCATGCGGTCCTGTCCCGGGCGAAACGAGGTGTAGCCAAAATAGGCGCCGAGCGTGTCGAGCGCCATCTGCTGCATGCTATCGGTCATGGTTTCCTAACGTCCAAGTCATCTGCCGCCGATTATACGCCGCCACGCGGACCAGCGTCGAACGGCTGACGGCCACGGGCAATGCAATCCGAAAGGAACGAGCGTGGGATTTTTGGACACTTTCCCAACGGCTAATCTCTTGACAAGCGCGCAAACGTCGCTGGTTGAGCATAAGTCAGCGAAAACGCCCCTAAGCGAGCAAGGTGACGTGAAAGAGGAGGGAAGCGTACTTCGGTACGCGACCGACGATTGAACGTCAGATTGCCGCTTAGGGGCGTTTGCAGCGTCGAGCCGTTACGCGGTTTGGTAAAACCGCGTAACTTACATGACCATAACGTAGCGCGATCCCACGTAGTACTGCTTACCCATCAGGACCGGCTCGCCATTGGGGCCGGTAAAGCCGGCACGCAGATTGAGCAGCGGATCGTGCGGAGCAATGCCCAGCTCGGCCGCCTGCTCGGCGTTAGCTCGAACGGCCTCGACCGTACGGTAGCCAACCGAGACAATCGGGATTCCGCCAACACGCTCGACCTCGGCAAAAATCGACTTGTCCTCAAGATCGGCCGTCAACAGCTCACGGTAGGCGTCAAACGGCACAAAGATGTTCTCCTCAAAAATGGGCTCGCCGTCGGCCGTACGCACGCGCTTGATGTGCAGCAGCAGCGCGTCCTTCTGCAGGCCAAAGAACTCCATCTCGTTTTGACGTGCCGGCACAATCTGGCGATCGACCACATGCGCGCCCGCCTTCATGTCATTATCGGCACACAGCGCGGTAAACGTCTGCAGCGTCGAAGCGTGGAACTGGCGGTTGATGTGCGGCGTGGAGACAAAGGTGCCACGGCCCTGCTGCTTAACCAGGTAGCCATCGGAGCACAGCTCCTCGACGGCGCGGCGCACCGTAATGCGGCTCACGTCGTACTGCTCGGCTAGCTCAAGCTCGGACGGAATACGCTCCTTGGGTGCATAAACACCTTTCTCGATCGCGTCCTTGATTTCGTCATAAATCTGCTGGTAAAGTGGTGCATTTTTGGGCGTAGGCATATCTAATCACTCTTATTGGAATATCGAAATAACTAATACGTATATAACGTCTAGTTTCATGTTACCTCATATTGATAAAACGATACACCCTCCCTACCAAAAAGCGACAGCTTCATTTTGGTAGGTTTTATCTGGGCAAACGAAGGCCTCCCGAAAGCAGCGAGGCTTTCGGGAGGCTCAAGCGGACAGGATTGCGCCAGGCCGGCAAAATGCCGGTACCCTACTTGCCGTCGTCCTGCTGCAGGCTGTCCTGCTCGCTGAGGCGCGCCTGCCTGCTGGCCATGCGCGCGGGCTTGTCGGGATCGGGTACGGCCGTGGGCATGGGCTCGTCGACATGACCGCCCCACCAGCCGCCCACAAAGTTGAGCGTGTGGAACACATTGATCACGGCGCCGGGATCAATGTCACACACCAGCTTGATAATGTCCTGACTCTCGTAGGTCGAGACAACGGCGTGCAGCAGATACATCTTTTCGCGGCTGTATCCGCCGATGACCTCGGCGCAGCTAATGCCATGCTGAAAATGGTCAACATAGGCGGTCATGACCTCGTCCGCCTTGCGCGTCGTGATCTGCAGCGTCACGCGGTCGTAGCGACGATAGAAGCTGTCGATGGTCTTGGTCGAAATAAACTGGAACACGATGGAGTACGCCGCCTTGTCCCAGCCAAACATAAAGCCAAAGATCGCCAGGATAAAGCAGTTGAAACCAAAGATGACGCCCCAGATGGTCTTGCCCGTGTGGTTGGAAACCCACAGCGCGATAAAGTCGGTGCCGCCGGTGGATGCGCCGGATTTAAGCGCGATGGCAGCGCCCAGACCCGAGACCACGCCGCCAAAAATGATGAGCATGATCTTGTCGCCCAAAAACGGAGCGAAGTGAAAGACGTTGAGAAACAGCGATGAGAGCACGACCTGCATCATCGAGAAGATGACGAAGCGCTTGCTAATGCCGCTCCAACATAGGAGCGCCACGGGGATGTTGAGCGCGAGCATACCGAGCGAGATGTCGATGTGAACGCCGCCCAGCGAAGTAACGCGATCGAGCAGGACCGCGACGCCGGTGAGACCGCTCGGAAGCAGGTCGGCGGGCTGAATGAACGCCTGGATCAGGAATGTCTGGAGAACGGCGGAAATGGTGACCGCCACGGCAGTAATGGCGCGGCGGACGATGGTGAGGCGGCCGAGCACGAGCACTCGGTCCGTGAGCTGATCGATGGCGTTCGCCACGTAAGCTCCTTTCGAAGGCAGATGTAGTTGTGGGGCATGTCCGCGATTGTAGCATGGAGCGTGCGGGGGCGCTTCAATTCACCCTCTCTCGACAACCAAAGCGGGACCAACAGCCTCCACGACCAAAGGCCCAAATTACAAGTGAGTAGACTTTTTACGATCTGCCGAGCACACCCAAAACCGCCACCCCTGTGACCTGCGGTTTTGCTAGAGCAGATGCACTTTGTGCTCGTACTGCACCAAAAAGTCTACTCACTTAGTCCGAATCGAAGCCAAACGAATCCAAATAGAGGACAAATTAAGCCAATCCGCAGCAAAAGACGCGTGAACCAATGCTTCTCGCGGCGGATTGGCACTACAAAGCGGCCAAAATGTCGGTCAGATTATCGATAACGGCATCGGCTCGCG
>URVF01000017.1 GCA_900551185.1 uncultured Collinsella sp.
TATAAGAGACAGAGTCCCGATGCTCCGCCACGGCCGTTGCTAGGGGGAACAATGGCCAAAGCAAGTGTTCGCGAGATCAGCCGCATCACCGGTTTTTCGCCTGCGACCGTGTCCAACGCGCTCAACCGCAAGCGCAGCGTAAGCGAGGAGACCGCCAAGGTCATCCTGGAGTGTGCGCAGTCGCTGGGCTATCAGCAGTCGACGCAGCTCGAGAGCATTCAGTTTGTGCTCGCGCGCAAGACGGGCGCCATTCTGGATGAGAGCACCTTCCATCCTGCGGTTATCGAGGGCGTAGAGCGCCAGGCACGTCGTCACGGTATGAGCACGAGCTTTGTCTCGCTCGACTTTAGCGACCTGGACGCTGTGCGTCCGCAGGTCGAGGGCCTGATCTCCGATCCGTCCGCCGCTATCGTGCTGATGGGTACCGAGCTGGGTGAGGAAGACTATGCCTTGTTCGCCAACGCTGCCGCCCATCTGATCGTGCTCGATGGCTGGAGCGATCGTCAGTACTTCGATGCCGTAGTCATTGCCAACACCGATTCGGTGCTGCGTGCCGTGGACTACCTTATCGAGAAGGGTCACAAGCAAATCGGCTATCTGGCAGGTGACCTTCGCATCCGCAACTTTAAGGATCGCGAGCGCGGCTATCGCCAAGCGCTTGAGGATGCGGGTCTTGAAGCCAACCCGACATGGCGCGTCACGCTGGGCACCACGCTCGAGGGCGCTTATCGCGACATGGGCGTGTGGCTCGACAGCGTCTCGCGCGACGACTTACCGACTGCATTTTTTGCCGAGAACGACGTACTCGCCGTAGGTGCCATGCGCGCGCTGAACGAGCACGGCATACGTGTGCCCGAGGATGTCTCGATCATCGGCTTTGACGACCTGTCTTTGGGCGCCTTCTCCAATCCGCCGCTCACCACGGTGCACGTTCCCAAGCACGAGGTGGGCGAGATCGCGGTGCGCCGCCTGGTGGGTAACATCCGCAATCCCAAGAGCTATACCTGCAAGACAGCCGTATCGACCTATTTTGTCGAGCGCCAAAGCGTGCGCGAGATCTAGGCGGAACGGCGCCAGACCTCAGAGCGGAAAAGTCCGCCAAAGGCAACCATACATAACGCTACCAAGAGGGGGTCCTTCGGGGCCCTCTTTTTGTTTCCCTTGTATGTTCAGTTTGTTTACATGCCGTTTAAGCTGATTTCTCTACCGTTTACGGGTATTTCGCGCTAGACTATTAAACAAAAGAGTAGAACATTTAGTAAACAGAACAAAACGAAACACACGTCTGTTTACTGAACATGTGATTAGGGGAGGACGTACATGGACAAGATCAAGCTCGGCTTTGTGCCCACGCGCCGCAGCATCTTTAGCGCGCCGGACGCGATCAAGTATCGCGGCCTGACGGCTGATCGTCTGCGCGAGATCGGCGTCGACATCGTGGATATCGACGACATCAATGACGAGGGCCTGCTGTTCGACGACAGCCATATCGAGCCTATCGTCAAGAAGTTCCGCGCCGAGGGCGTCGACGGAATCATGCTGTGCCACGCCAACTTTGGCACCGAGTACGTTTGCGCTCGCCTTGCCCGCGAGCTCGGCCTACCCGTGCTGCTGTGGGGCCCGCGCGACGAGCGCCCCGAGCCCGACGGCACGCGCCTGCGCGATAGCCAGTGCGGCCTGTTCGCCACCGGCAAGGTCCTGCGTCGCTTCCAGGTTCCCTTCACCTACATGACCAACTGCCGCCTGACCGACCCCGAGTTCGAGCGCGGCGTTTGGGACTTCTTGGCCGTGTGCAACGTGGTCAAGACCTTCGAACATACCCGCATCCTGCAGATGGCCACCCGTCCGTTCGACTTCTGGTCGACCATGTGCAACGAGGGCGAGCTGCTCGAGAAGTTCAACATCCAGCTTTCGCCCATCCCCATGACCGAGCTTGTCCAAGCCGTGCGCGACGCCCAGGCCGACGAGCAGGCCATGACCGCCATGCTCGCCCACATCGCCGACAGCTTTGAGATCTGCATCCCCGAGGACAAGGTCCCCGCGGTCGCCGGTCTTGCCATCGCCATGAAGCGCCTGGTCGAGAAATACGGCTGCAACGCCGGAGCCATCCAGTGCTGGAACGCTCTGCAGGACGAGCTGGGCATTATGCCCTGCGCCGCCAACGCCATCCTCAACGAGATGGGTATCCCTATCGTCTGCGAAACCGACATCCACGGCGCCATCACTGCGCTCATGGTCGAGGCAGCCGATCTTGGCCGTCATCGCGGCATGTTCGCCGACTGGACCGTGCGCCATCCCGATAACGAGAACGGCGAGCTGCTGCAGCACTGTGGCCCCTGGCCCTGCAGCTGCGCGGCCGTCAAGCCCAAGCTCACCTACCCGCTGGCTTTCGACCACCCCGGTGCGCTGACGGCCGAGGCCAAGCACGGCGACCTCACCCTTGCCCGCTTTGACGGTGACAACGGCGAGTACTCGCTGCTGCTGGGCAACGCCCGCGGCATCGACGGCCCGGCCGGCATGGGCACCTATCTGTGGGTCGAGGTCGAGAACCTCAAGCGCCTCGAGGCCAAGATTGTCGAGGGTCCCTACATCCACCACTGCGTCGCTATTCACGCCAACGTGGTGCCGGTGCTCTACGAGGCGTGCAAGTACCTCGGCATTGCCCCCGACCTGTACGACCCCATCGAAGAAGACGTTAAAGCCTACCTGCGAGGAGAGTAGAAATGGCAACTATCGAAGAGCTTGAGTCCCTGCGTTGGGACCTTCGCCGCGATTGCGTCGATATCATCATGGCTGGCGCCGGCGGTCACATCGGCGGCGACATGTCGGTGATCGACGCCCTCATGACCCTCTACGCCAACCACCTCAACATTTCGCCCGAGACCGTCGACGATCCCAACCGCGACCGCTTCGTGCTTTCCAAGGGCCATGCCATGGAGGCCTACTACGCGGTGCTCTGCCACGAGGGCTATCTTGACCTCGATGACGTCAAGGCCCGCTTCTCTAAGTTCGGCAGCCCCTACATCGGTCATCCCAACAACAAGCTCAAGGGCATCGAGATGAACTCCGGCTCGCTGGGCCACGGCCTGCCCGTTGCCGTGGGCATGGCGCTCGCCGGCAAGATGGACGGCCGCGACTACCGCGTCTACACCATCATGGGCGACGGCGAACTTGCCGAGGGCTCGGTCTGGGAGGGCGCCATGAGCGGCGGCAACTACCAGCTCGATAACCTGTGCGCGCTCGTGGACCGCAACCGCCTGCAGATCAGCGGCAGCACCGAGGACGTTATGAAGCAGGACTCGCAGGAGGAGCGCTGGGCCGCCTTCGGCTGGAACGTGCTCTCCATTCCGGGCAACGACGTCCAGGCCATCGACGCCGCGCTGACGCTGGCCGCCGAGACCAAGGGTAAGCCCACGGTCATCATCCTCAACACGGTGAAGGGCTATGGCTCGCCCGTTATGGAGGACAAGGCCGCCTGGCATCATCACCTGCCCAACGATGAGGAATATGCCCAGATCATCGCCGATTTCGCTGCCCATAAGGAGGCCATCAATGGCTAACAAGATCGCCAATCGCAAGGTTATCTGCGACACGCTGCTCGAGGCCGCGAAGACCGATAAGGGCATCGTCGTCCTGTGCTCCGACTCCCGCGGCTCCGCGTCGCTCACGCCGTTCTTTGATCAGTATCCCCAGCAGTCCGTCGAGGTCGGCATTGCCGAACAGGACCTGGTGAGCATCGCCGCCGGCATGGCTTCGTGCGGCAAGAAGGCCTGGGCCGCCTCGCCGGCGTCCTTTGTGACCACGCGCTCGTATGAGCAGTGCAAGGTCGACGTCTCGTACTCCAACACCAACGTCAAGCTCATCGGCATCTCGGGCGGCGTGTCTTACGGCGCCTTGGGCATGAGCCATCACTCCGCGCAGGATATCGCCGCCATGAGCGCGATTCCCAACATGCGCGTGTATCTGCCGAGCGACCGCTTCCAGACCGCCGAGCTTGTGCGGGCCCTGGTCGCCGATAACAAGCCGGCCTACATCCGCGTGGGGCGCAACCCGGTCGAGGACGTGTATACCGAGGACGAGTGTCCGTTCCAGATGGACCGTGCCACCTGGGTTCGCCGCGGCAACGATGTGACGCTCGTCGCCACCGGTGAGATGGTCCGCCACGCCGTGGATGCCGCCGACCTGCTGGCCGAGCAGGGCATTTCGGCAACGGTGCTCGACATGTACTGCGTCAAGCCGCTCGACGCCGAGGCCGTGATTGAGGCCGCCGGTGCCACGCGCGCCGTCGTGACGGTCGAGGAACACAGCCCCTTCGGCGGCCTGGGTTCTATGGTCGCGCAGGTGGTGGGCGAGCATTGCCCGCGTCCGGTCAAGTGCCTCTCCCTGCCCGACGCGCCGGTCATCACCGGCACGAGCCCCGAGGTCTTTGCGCACTACGGCCTCACCGGCGAAGGCATTGCCAAGACGGTCGCCGAGTTCCTCGGCAACTAGTAGAAACAGACGCTGCGCGGCCGCCAAGCACCGCACCTTGCCGTTCAAACCGTCGCTTGCGTACGCAGAGTACGCGGCGCTCCTCTTTCACGGCAATCTGCGGCACTTGACGGCCGCTCGCTCCTTGTCCGTCGGGTCGTCTTCGATTTGGCGGAAGGAATGGGAGAGTACATGAGCAAATACATCATCGGAATCGATCAATCCACGCAGGGCACCAAGGCACTGCTGGTGGACGAGGGCGGCCATCTGATTCATCGTGCCGACCGCTCGCATCGCCAGATTGTCAACGAGGCCGGCTGGGTGAGCCATGATCCGGCCGAGATTGCCGCCAATGTGCTGGCCGTGGCGCGTGCTGTGGTGGAGGAGACCGGGGTCGACCCGGCCGACGTCGCCGGCATCGGCATCTCCAACCAGCGCGAGACCACCGTTGCCTGGAACCGCACGACGGGCGAGCCGCTTTGCGACGCCGTGGTGTGGCAGTGCGCCCGTGCCCGCGAGCTGTGCGACAGGCTGGCCGCGCGCGAGGGTGTGGCCGACCTGGTACGCGACACGACGGGTCTGGTGCTCTCGCCCTACTACCCTGCGGGCAAGATGGCCTGGATCCTCGCGAACGTTCCCTCGGCAGCCGAGGCTGCGGCGGCAGGCGAGCTGTGTCTGGGCACCATCGATGCCTGGGTGGTCTGGACGCTCACGGGCGGCGCGGAGTTCCGCTGCGACTGGTCTAACGCCAGCCGCACGCAGCTCTTTGACCTGCGCCGTGGCTGCTGGAGCGAGCCGGTGTGCGAGGCCTTTGGCGTCGACGTGGCCTGTCTGCCGCAAGTGACCGATTCCGATGGCCTGTTCGGCACGACGGACCTGGGCGGCTTTTTGCCGGCGCCCGTGCCCATTCACGGCGTGCTCGGCGACAGCCACGCCGCCCTGTTTGCCCAGGGCTGTCATAGCCGCGGCATGGCCAAGGCGACCTATGGCACCGGCAGCTCGGTCATGATGAACGTCGGCGACGAGTTCGTTGCCAGCTCGCACGGGCTTTCGAGCTCGCTCGCATGGCGCATGGACGGCGTGACCGAGTACGTGCTCGAGGGCAACGTGAGCTATGCCGGCGCCGTCAAGACGTGGCTGCGCGACGACCTGGAGCTCATCAACAACCCCGAGGAAGTTACCGATCTGTGCTACGCCGCCAATCCGGCGAGCCACGTCTACTTTGTGCCGGCGTTTACCGGCTTGGGCGCGCCGCACTGGGCGAGTGACGCCGAGGGCTGCGTCTTTGGCATGACGCGCACCACCGGTCGCGCGGAGTTCGTGAAGGCTGCGGACGAGTCGATTGCCTATCAGATCTTTGACGTGATCGATGCGATGGTCGAGGATTCGGGCACGGCATTGGCAGAGCTTCGCGTTGACGGCGGTCCCACGCGCGACGCGTACCTGATGCAGTTTGAGAGCGACTTGGTTGGCTCGCCCATCCGCATCGCGAGCAACGATGAGATGAGCGGCCTGGGTGCGGCTTGGGCCTGCGGCATTGCGCTGGGCATGTACGCGCGCGATGTCGTTGACGTCTATGGGGCCCGCGGCATCGTGGAGTCTGCCATGACCGCCGACGAGCGCGCCAAAAAGATCGCTGGCTGGCGTCACGCCGTAGCCGCCACCATCTCGTACACTGCCTAGGCGGCTGCGCGGCGCTCGCCTTCCGCAGGCTATTCCCTGAATCTTTTCTTGCTTTCTGGGGCGGGGATTAGAAAATCATTGGTCCTCGTGCCAGGCAGTTCATCATTTGGGACGGGCTTTTTTGACTGGTATGATTGGTGCGACCATTCGAACCAGCTAAAAGAGCCCGTCCCAAATTGACTACCGAGAGGATCTGCCATGGAGCGCATCGCGAGTTTTTCCGTTGACCATCTGCTGCTTGAGCCCGGCGTGTATGTGAGCCGCATCGACCGCGATCCGGCGACCGGGGCCGCCGTCACCACCTTTGACCTGCGCCTGACCACGCCCAACAAGGAGCCGGTCATGAACACCGCCGAGTGTCACACCATTGAGCACCTGGGCGCGACGTTCCTTCGCAATCATGCCGAGTGGTCGAGCCGCATTGTCTACTTTGGCCCCATGGGCTGCCGCACGGGCTTTTACCTCGTCGTATTTGGCGAGGTGACGAGCGAGGAGATCCTGCCGCTCGTGCGCGAGCTGTTCGAGTTTGTCGCCGACTTTGAGGGTGATGTCCCCGGAGCCGCTCCCGAGGAGTGCGGTAACTACCTGGATCAGAATCTCCCCATGGCAAACTGGCTCGCGCGCCGTTACCTCGACCGCGACCTGGCCGATATCGACGAGAAGCACCTGCACTATCAGCAGGCGTAAGGGCTTTATCGCCCAAAACGCGCACATTTGGCGCCTCCGCTTATGCGGGGGCGCCTTTTTGTTGAGTGGTCGGGACGAGCGTTCAAAATCGCTCATGTTTGTTCTAGAATGTTCATACTGTCACATAAACGAACAGGAGCGAACATGCATATCTACTCTGTCAACGATCCCGAGTTCAAGTCCTATGGCAACGTTTGGGATAACGTTCCGTCCGAGCTTACGTCGCCCGTGCTCGAGGCGCTCTCTGCCACGCCCATTCCCGAGGGCAGCAAGTACGTTGCAAGTGCGCCGGAGCTTGAGGACGTCAAGGATGCCGACAAGCTTGGCTTTCTCATGTTTGGTGGCCGTCCCTTCCAGCTCGGCTGGTGCAACGGCCACAATACACGACTCAACTGCCTGGAGTATCACCGCGCGAGCGAATTCAACCTGGGCGCTCGCGACTTTATCCTGCTCGTGGCGCATCGCTGGGAGATCGAGGACGGCAAGCTCGACACCGCGTGCGTCAAGGCGTTTCGCGTGCCGGCGGGTACGGTCGTCGAAGTCTTCAACACCACGCTCCACTACACGCCGTGCATGGTCGACGACGGTGGCTTCCAGGTGATGGTGGCGCTGCCCGCCGGCACCAACGGCCCGCGCCCCGAGGTCGCGGCCGACATGCCTGCGGCCGGCGACAGCTACTGCTACTGGAAGGCCGACAAGTGGGTCCTCTGCCATGCTGACAGCCCCAAGGCAGCCGAAGGCGGCTACGTAGGCCTCATCGGCAAGAACCTCGACATCGCCTGCGACTAGAATCTTCCGTCTCAATCTGTAACATCTAGCGGGCTAAATCGTCTCAGCCTGTTACGGATCGAGACAAACTGCAGGGGGAAGACCGAACAATCTCGATCTGTAACACCAGGCCCGGTTTTGACGGCTTAACTGTTACAGATCGAGACAAAACGGGCCCAAGCCACCACAAAGGTGCCTGTCCCCATTGTGGTGGTGTAGGGCGGCGGTATCAAAAAGTGTCAGGCGGGGGCGGCTGCCGGGCCGCCGTGTGCGAAAAGAAGTGTCGGCCTGCGTCGCTGTCGTTGAGCGAGGCCCCATTTGCGGGGATACTAAAAACACGACAAACAGCGTGCGAAAGGATTGATGCATGGCTTTCCGTAATGACTTCCTGTGGGGCGGCGCGACGGCTGCCAACCAGTGCGAGGGCGCCTACAACGTGGACGGCCGCGGCCTGGCCAACGTGGACGTGGCTCCGCACGGCCCCGAGCGCTATGCGGTGGTCTCCGGCCAGCGCAAGATGCTCGACTTCGAGGACGGCTATTACTATCCCGCGCAGACCGGCATCGATTTCTATCACCATTACAAGGAGGACATCGCCCTCTTTGCCGAGATGGGCTTTAAGACCTTCCGCATGAGCCTGGCGTGGACCCGCATCTTCCCCAACGGTGACGAGACCGAGCCCAACGAGGCTGGCCTGGCCTTCTACGAGGACGTATTCCGCGAGTGTCAGGCGCACGGCATCGAGCCACTCGTGACCATCACGCACTTCGACTGCCCGATTCACCTCATCAAGGAGTACGGCGGCTGGCGCAACCGCAAGCTCATCGACTTCTACAAGAACCTCGCGACCACGATCTTCACCCGCTACAAGGGTCTGGTGAAGTACTGGCTTACCTTTAACGAGATCAATATGATCCTGCACCTGCCGTTTATGGGTGCCGGTCTGGTCTTTGAGGAGGGCGAGAACAAGGAGGCCGTCGAGTACCTGGCCGCCCACAACGAGCTCGTCGCCAGCGCTTGGGCAACCAAGATCGCTCACGAGATCGATCCTGAGGTCAAGATTGGCTGCATGCTCGCCGCGGGTAGCTACTACCCCTACAGCTGCCGTCCGGGCGATGTGCGCCAGGCGCAGCTCGACAACCAGGACAACTACTTCTTCGTCGACGTCCAGAGCCGCGGCTACTACCCGGCCTATGCCGTCAAGAAGCTCGAGCGCCTGGGCATCGATGTGGGCATGACGGACGAGGACCGCGAGATCCTGGCCGCCAACACCGTCGACTTCATCAGCTTTAGCTATTACAGCACCCGTTGCTCCGCCGGTGCCGACAACCCCGATGTCGAGCGCACCCAGGGCAACGCCTTCGCCGGCGCCAAGAACCCCTACCTGCAGGAGAGCCAGTGGGGCTGGGCCATCGATCCGCTGGGCTTCCGCATCACCCTCAACGACCTGTACGACCGTTATCAGAAGCCGCTGTTTGTGGTCGAGAACGGCCTGGGCGCCAAGGATGTTGTCGAGGAGGATGGCTCCATCAACGACGACTACCGTATCGACTATCTGCGCCAGCATATCGCCGCGATGCGCGATGCGGTGACCGAGGACGGCGTTGACTTGCTGGGCTACACCACCTGGGGCCCGATCGACCTGGTGTCTGCCGGCACAGGCGAGATGTCCAAGCGCTACGGCTTTATCTATGTCGACCGCGATGATGCGGGCAACGGCACCCTCAAGCGTTCCAAGAAGAAGAGCTTCGACTGGTACAAGAAGGTTATTGCTTCTAATGGTGAGGACCTGTCCTAAGGAAGTTGAGACACTCAACTTCAGAGTCTCCTAACCGAGTCGCCCGGCGAGCAGTTAATGCTCGCCGGGCGCCTTGCCGTCTGCGGATTTTGGGACATGCGGCCCGCTTTTTCGACCCATCTGTCGGTACACTAAAAGCACTATGGGTACCCGCGAGCGACATATCGGCAACGCGGCCGCCCGATCCGCACCCGTGGCGGATCCCAGGGGCGGCAGGCTCTTCGCCATGCCGCGATTCCTTGTTGGCATAACACATCAGGTGTACCGCCACCGCGTCTTTGCTATCGCCGGTGTCATCACCGCGATGTTCCTCATGCTTTTGGCAGTCTTGCCGGCGCTGTTCGCCTTCGACCCCAAACTTTCTAACGCCGTGCCCGCCTATAGCGAGGTGTCCGAAGAGGTCGTGGATGCGCTCGTCCATTCGAGCTCTCTCCCGCTGCTTGTCGCCGCAATTGTATTTTCAATTTGGGGCGTATCGGTCTATCTGCGCTGTTTGGACTATGTGTTGCGCCGCCGTCTTGTTGCCATCGCCACCATCTGCGCCCTGTGGATGATCGAAGTCATTCTCAAGTACAAGTCGTTCACGCCGTTCTATGCCACCGTGCTGTGGTACCTGTACTACGTGCCCATGACGCTCATTCCGCTGCTCTACCAGTTGTGTGGTCTGCGCCTTGCGGGCCTGGAGCAACACCGCCTGGGTCGCCGCTACTGCGCTGCGCTGTGGATTATGGCTATCCTGCTTATCGGATTTGTGCTCACCAACGATTTTCACCAGCAGGTCTTCCACTTTGACCGTACAAGCGACACCTGGAGCAACGATTACACGTACGACTGGGGTTATTTCGCCGTCCTCGTGTGGACGGCCTTTAACTTTGTGGCCTTTTTTATCCTGGTGGGTCGGTCCTCGTCCTTTCGCATCCAACGTTTCTCGGGCACGGCGGCGCTCGTGCTGCTGGGCGGCGCGTTCTTTGCCATCTCATATGCGTTGCGCGTGCCCTGGGCATGGAGGCTCAACTTCTCGCTTGTCTATTGCGTCTTGTGCGTGGTGGCGATGGAAATCTGTCTCGATTGCGGTGTCGTTCCGTCATATCACGACATCGCCGGCATTTTCGACACCTTGCCGCTTGACCTCAAAGTTCTAACGCGCGACCTGCAGGAAGTCTATGCCACGCCAGTGTCAAAGCCAATGCCGGTAGGCGTGCGCGAGGAGTTGCGGACCCAGGCGCACAGCCGCGCCCATGCCTTTGCCGTGGCGTCCGATCCCGATGTGATGTACCGTGCCTTTCCACTGCTGGGCGGATCGGCCCTGCTTGCCCAAGACGTGTCGGATCTCAACGAGCTTAACCGTGAACTGGCACATCGTCGTATGGAGCTGCAGCGTCAAAATGAGCTGCTCGCCGCCGACTACGACCTTAAGACGCACCTGGCAGACCAAGAGGCCGAGACCTTGCTGGTCCAAGACGTGGACCAGGCGCTTGCCCGCGCGCTCGAAGGGATGTACGACCTGCTGAGCTCGCTGCCGCCGTTGACCGATGAATCGTCTTCGCACGAGCGTTACCGCATGCTGCAGCGCGCCAAGATGCTCGTCGCCTATTGCAAGCGCAAGGGGTCGCTCACGTTGGCACAGCACGGGGAGAGCGGTTTTGATCGCGACCGCATTCAGCTCATTGCCAACGAGCTCGCAAGCGACCTGCGCACCATCGATATCGATTGCGCCTCGATTATCGCCATACGGCGCCCGTTGCACGCCAGTACGGTAAGCGCCCTGTACGACTGCGTGTATGACTTTGCGTTTTTTGCCTACACCACCGACCATCCGGCGCTTATGTATCACTTGGGCGACCATGACCGATGCAGTGTCGAGCTACGCGCCACGCTTTTTTCCAACGATGATGCAGATCTTTCGCAGACGCCCGCTGCGCAAGAGCTCGATAGCGCTCTGCAAGGGCGCAACGTGGCATACCGCCTTGAGGGCGAGCCCGGCCAGCTGCGCATGATCGTCTTGATGCCGAGGGCGGGTGAGTGACGATGCAGATTTCGCTCATCCTTCCCCAAATCGTTGCGCTCGATGTTGTCTTTGCCCTGGCTGCGTGTCTGCAGACGATCCACGTCCCGCTCATCGCATCGCGCCGCTCGTCCTATAACCGTAAGGTGATTTGCGCCTACGAGGCGAGCCTTGTGCTTCACCTAATTATTTCGGCGCTCATCTTGTTCGCGTCGTCTGGCTCGTATCTGGTGGCGCCGCTTGACGTTTGCGCCAGGGCAATGGGCGGAGTGCTGTGGCTCAATGCCGCGATCTTTGCCTATGGCGTGGTACTTATGGTGCGTCATCGTCGCCCCGTCATGCTGGTCGAGCTGCTGCTTGTTGTCGCCGTTACGCCGCCGGTGGTTTTTGCCATGGGCTCGGCGTGGACCGTTGTCCTTATCGCAGAGGGAGCGTTCTTCCTGTTCCGTTCCATCGCGGCGCTCTTGATGGACGTCCGTAACCGCCAGGAGGATATCACCATGTTCTCGACGATCGAGACCATCAACGTGATTCCCGTGGGCATCCTTTATCTGGACCCGAGGGGCCGTCCGCTGCTCATGAACCGCTGCATGCGCAAAAACCTAGTGGAGCTTCATATGCCCACCGACCTAGGCGATATGAGCGGTACATGGAACGACCTGCGCAAACTCAGCATGCAAATGCCCGAAAGCAGCAGGAACCGCGTGCGGATTAATCTGGACCGCTTTGGTGAGGCGCGGGCGGTGGTCGAAGTTTCTCCCGCCGAGATTCGCTTGTTTGTGCACGATGACGTTATGGTTTCGGGCCGCCTCTTCGAGCGCATTATCGGCCTGGATGTAACAGAGTATGCGCATGCTCATAATCGCCTGGCGCAAGCCAACCACCTGCTTGAGCTTGCGGGCCAAGAGCTCCAAGCCCAGATCGAAGAAGTCAAAAAAGTTGCTGACAATGCGGCCTATCTGCGTATGCGCGCTCGCGTGCACGACGTGATCGGGCAGCGCCTGTCCATCCTCCATCGTTATCTGGAGGAGGGGCGCCTGGATGACGAGTCACTCGAGCAGATCGACCCGCTGCTGCGCTCAATCGCTGCCGATCTGCGCAGCGGGGGCGACACCGAACCGGCAGAGCAACTGGGCGATATCGTCCATGCCTTTGGCCTAGTGAGCGTGCAGATCGATGTGGAGGGCGAGCTACCAAGCGACGCGCGCGTCGCCGCAGCCTTTCTGCAGATTATCCGCGAGGCCTCGACCAATGCCACCAAGCATGCACAGGCCCATCAGGTCCATGTGCGCCTGCGGCAGGAGACGTCGGAAGACGGCGCTGTTGCGCGGATGGCCGTTTCTAACGACGGCGCGCCTGCACCCGTATCGTATCGCGAGGGAACGGGTATCCCAGGTATGAGGCATGTCGCACAGAATCTGGGCGGCAGCCTGGAAGTCCACACCGCCCCGCCCTTCACGCTTACGGTGTCCATCCCGCTCGCCTCCAACGCCACGGTCCAAAGGAGAAGTTCATGATTCGCGTCCTTATAGTCGAAGACCAGGCCATCCTGCGCGAGAGCCTGGCGCGCTCCGTTGGCGACCAGCCCGATATGACCGTTGTTTCCGCCATTGCCGATGCTTCCGAGGCCTTGGGTGTCGCGCTCAAGGAGCGCCCGGACATGATACTGATGGACGTATGCACCGAGCATGATTCCAACGGCATCGTGGCGGCGGCGCGCATCAAAGAACAACTGCCCGAGTGCCGCGTCATTATCATGACGGGTATGCCCGAAATCACCTTTGTGGACCAGGCGCGCGAGGCGGGCGTCGACAGCTTTGTGTACAAGAACGTCGGTATCGACGAGCTATTCGCCGTGATGCGCTCCACGCTGGCGGGTTACTGCACGTTTCCCAAGCCGCCCGAGAGCATCTTCTCGGGCACGGCGGCCCTCGACGATGTCGAGCTGTCGATCTTGCGCCTTGCCTGCGAGGGTAAGAGCCGCCGCGAGATCGCGGCCGAGCTGTTTATGAGCGAGGGCACCATCAAACGCCGCATCTCGGAGATTCTCAATAAGACCGGCTACGACAACATCATGCGCCTAGCCGTGCGCGCAGTAACGGAGGGCAGCATCGTTCCCAACATGGAGCGCTAACGCTCGTTATGCATCGGCATAAAGCGGCGGGGCCGCAGGATCAACTCCTGCGGCCCCGCCTGGTGTGAGCGGATGTGTCCGCCAATCCGCGGCTGTCGGTGTCTGCCGTTACGCGATGGTTGCGCTGTAGGAGGCGACGTCCTCGTAGGAATCGGTCAGGTAGGCGTCGATGCCGATGGTCGTATTGACGAGGTCGTCAAGGCTGTCAAGCTCGCCGCTCGAGAACGTGAATTCCTCGGTGGCGTTGGTGCCGGGCATCAAGTGAGCCGAGAACCAGGGTTCCTTCATGGTGCCGTTGACGTTGGTCTTGCCGGAAGGAGCGTAGAAGGTCAGGTCCTTGTCGCTCTTGTTGGTGATGTTGACGACAAAGCCGATGTCGCCCCAGTCGTCCTTGAACTTCTCGGTGATGGTGATGGTGCACAGGTCGTCATCGGCGACGGTGACGGCGGGGGAGATTTCGATGCTCTGGACGTCGTCGTCTTCGACGGCCTCATCGATCTCTTCTTCCTTCTCGGCGTTCTCGCGATCCTTCTTCACCGTACCGGACAGATCCTTGTCGGACTTCGTAAAGATAAGCTTGTCGCCTTCCACCTCGAGGACGAGCTTGTCGTCCTTGAGTTTCAGGTCGTGCGACTCATCTTCGGCGGTAATCGTTACGGTGGTGGCGTCCTTGGCCTCCCATTTCAGGTCGGCGACCTCAAGGAACATGTCGAGGACGCCCGTGCCGTCTTCGTCGAGGATCAGGATACAGTTGAGGCCCCACTCCTTGAGCATATCCATGTACTCATCGGTGAGCTCTTCGCCGTCCAAGGTTCCACCCGAGAGTTCCCAGCTGCCGACGAAGTTGGCCTTGGGGTCTTTGCCGCCGCCGCTGCAGCCCGTCAGGGCAAAGGCGAGCGCCAGGACGCATGTCAGAAATGCGAGTACGGACTTTTTGAACGTTGTCTTCATGGTGTCCTCCTTCATCGAACGAAACCCATAGAAGCAAATGCGGGGGTGGCGGATCCCCCGCTCATTACCAGTTAGGGGCGCTAGGGCTGTCTCTTATACACATCTGACGCTGCCGACGATCTTACGC
>URVF01000018.1 GCA_900551185.1 uncultured Collinsella sp.
GGTCACCAAGCACAACCTCAAGTACCGCCGCTACTACCACCAGTTCGACTACTAAGAGCTGGTCACGGGTCCGATATCTTGGCTGGTTGATATCTCGACCCTGCACAAGGGCGTCCGCATTTGCGCGGGCGCCCATTTTGCGTTGTGACAAGAGACTGCTGCTAACCGCTTGCCCTATGTTTCCAAATGAATACGGTGTGAGCCGAGGAGGACGATTCTCCCCGCAAACACTCTAGTATGCTAAAGTACCCAGAAAACCGGCGGAGCTATGCCGGTCTTTCGTTCTATATGAAACACAGCATGAGGAGGCTCATCAGATGACGGCCACACCGTGGGGATTCCGGGACATATTGCCCGAGGAGGCTCAGACGCGCGAGGAGATTGCGCTGACGGTGAAGGGCTGCTTCAGGGAGCATCATTACCTTCCGGTCGAGACGCCTCTGCTCGAGGACAAGGGCTCACTCGAGGAAGGCGGCCGCATTGCGGACACGCCGTTTAAGCTCTTTGATGACGACGGTCGCCTGCTGGTGGTCCGTCCCGACAACACGCTGCCGATCGTGCGCTTGGTTTCGACTCGCATGCGCGCGGCCGATCTGCCGCTGCGCCTGCGCTATGAGGCGCCGGTGGTTCGCGAGTGTCAGCGCAATGCCGGCGGCTCGCGTCAGTTTACGCAGCTGGGCTTTGAGCTTATCGGCGCGGGCGATACCGCGGGCGATGTCGAGATTGTCTCGCTCGTGGCCGAGGCCGTGCGCAAGTTGGCGCTGCCCGATGCGCGCATTATCGCAGGTAGCGTGCGTCCGTTTAAGGAGCTGCTTGCGGCGTGCGAGGATCGCGAGCTGGCCGCCGAGGCCCTGCGCTGCGTGCACGCCAACGACTTTGTGGGCCTCGATGCCCGCGTGGCGGCAAGCGTCGAGTCCGAGGCCGTCAAGGCCGCCATTAGCGAGTTGCCGCGTCTGCACGGTGGTGCCGAGGTGCTCGACCGCGTCGATACGCTGCTGGCAGCGGCGGGCATTGTCGCGCCGCTCACGCGCGAGCTGCGTGCCCTGGTCGAGGGCCTGGCCCCCGAGGAGGCCCAGGTGCTGTCGTTCGACTTCTCCATCATGAACTCTTTCGATTACTACACGGGCCTGGTCTTTAAGGCCTATGCCGGCGGACTGCCCGATCCGGTCGGTTCGGGCGGACGCTATGACTCCATCTTTACCGGCGCATTTGGCGACGGTATCGAGGTGCCGGCGGCGGGCTTCGCCTTTTCGCTCGAGCGCCTGGAGGCCGCGCGCACCTCGGCCGAGGACGCCGCTTCCGATGGCGACCACGCCGCGGGCCGTGGCGCCGAGGGCCCGCTGCGCATCGCTGTGCCCAAGGGCTCGCTTAAGGCCGACACGCTCGACGTGCTCGAGACCGCGGGTTTGGACGTCTCTGAGCTGTGTGACCCCGGCCGTCACCTGATCGTGCGCGGCCGCGACACGCGTGCCGGCGAGGGCGCGGTCGGCGATATCGAGTTTGTCATCGTGCGTCCCAGCGACGCGCCCGCCTTTGTGGGCTGCGGCGGCGCCGATTGCGGCATCTGTGGTTGGGATTCGCTCATCGAGGCAGACCTCAACCTGCTGCAGCTGGTCGACCTGGGCTATGGCCTGTGCACGTTTATCGAGGCGGAGCCCGCGTGGCGCGCCGGTCAGGCCGAGCGCAACTATGCCCGCCGCGGTTCGCTTCGTGTGGCAACCAAGTACCCGCGCATCGCGAGTGCCTGGTATGCCGAGCGCGGCGTGAACGCCGACATCGTTTCGCTTCACGGTAACATCGAGCTGGGTCCCATTGTCGGCATGACCGACCGCATCGTGGATATTACCGCCACGGGCGCCACGCTGCGCGACAACGACCTGGTCATCACCGGCCGCATCATGGACTGCACGGCCCGCTTCTTTGTCAATCCGGGTGCCGCGCGCCTGGATCCGCGTGTGCGCAACCTGGCCGATCGCCTGGCGGCTGCCGTGAAGGACAAGCATTTTGAGCCCGTCGCGGGCTCGGCACAGTAGCGCGAGCGTGCACGGGCGCCCCCATATCCGGGCTGCGGACCGATTGGTGCCGCTGCCCGGCATCTCGTTTTTCAAACGCAACCTCAACCGATAGGGGATACCGATATGAAGACCATCAAACTCGCTCCCGGCGAGCGCCTCGTTACCAACCAGCTCAACCGCAAGGGCGTGCTGCCGCAAAACATCGTCGACGCCGCCCGCGATATCGTGGCCAACGTGCGTGCCAACGGCGATGCCGCGGTGCGCGATTACTGCCAGCGTTTTGACGGTGTTGAGCTGCAGAGCTTCCGCTTGCCGCAGGAGCAGATCGATGCCGCGCTCGAAGGTCTCGACCCTGCCTTTGTCGCTGCGCTCGAGAAGGCCGCGCGTCAGATTCGCGAATTCCACCAGCGCGAGGTCGAGCAGAGCTGGTTTACCACGCGCCCGGACGGCACGATGCTCGGCGTTAAGGTGACCCCGCTCGCGGCGGCCGGCATCTACGTGCCAGGCGGTCGCGCGCAGTATCCCTCCACGGTGCTCATGAATGCCATTCCCGCCAAGGTTGCCGGCGTCAAGCGCGTGGTTATGGTGACGCCGCCGCAAAAAGACGGCCTGATCAGCCCTTACACGCTTGCCGCGGCAAAGCTCGGCGGCGTGGACGAAATCTATATGGTGGGCGGCGCTCAAGCTGTAGCCGCGCTGGCGTACGGCACCGAGACCATTCCGCGCGTCGACAAGATCACCGGCCCGGGCAACGCCTTTGTCGCCGCGGCCAAGCAGATTGTCTCGGGCGACGTGGGAATCGACATGGTCGCTGGCCCCTCCGAGGTCTGCGTGCTGGCCGATGCCACGGCCAAGCCCATGGTGGTTGCGGCCGACCTGATGGCCCAAGCCGAGCACGATCCGCTCGCTGCCTGCTATCTGGTGACCTGCGACGAGCAGTTTGCGCGCGAGGTCGAGGCGGGCATCGATATCTTGGTCGTGCAGTCGCCGCGTGCCGAGATCACGCGCGCCTCGCTCGATAACGAGGGCACCATCGTGGTGGCTGCCGATATGGCTGCCGCCGTCGAGGCCGTGAACACCGTGGCGCCCGAGCACCTTGAGCTGCACTGCAAGGACGCGATGGGCCTGCTCGGCGGCATTCGCAACGCCGGCGCCATCTTTGTGGGCGCCTGGAGCTCCGAGCCGCTCGGCGATTACGTCGCCGGCCCCAACCACACGCTTCCGACCGGCGGCACGGCCATGTTCTCCAACCCGCTTTCGGTCGAAGAGTTCGTTAAGTGCTCGAGCGTCATTTGCTATACGCCCGAGGGCCTGCTCTCCGACGCTCCTGCCACACAGCGTCTGGCCGAGGCCGAGGGCCTGTGGGCGCATGCGCTATCCGCCGCCCTGCGTCGCCGTGTGCTGGAGCAGGGCGAGGATGCCGTGAGCGTCGAGTCTCTGGCCGCGGCCGACCTGACCAAGGTCGCCTGGCCGGGCGATGCGACCGCGACGGTCGCCGAGGGTGTGGACCTGGCGGCTGCGGGCGCGGATGGCGCTGGCGCGACCGGCGAGGAGGCCTAATATGGCCGAGCTGACGCCCCGCATGAAGGAGCTCGTCCAGCCTTACCTGGCCGGTATTGAGCCCTACGATCCCAACTTTACGCCCACGCGCATCAATCTTTCGGCCAACGAGAACACCTATCCCGTGCCCGCTGGCGTGCGCAAGGCGGTTGATGCGGCCTTGGCTGCTACGCCGCTCAACCGCTATCCCGATCCCATGTCTAACGACCTGCGCGACGAACTGGCCGCTTGGCATGGCGTGACGCGCGAGAACATCTGCGTGGGCAACGGCGGCGACGAGCTGCTCTATAACTACCTGTTGGCGTTTGGCGGCGCGGGGCGGACCCTGCTCAACTGCCCGCCGTGCTTTAGCGAGTATGCGTTCTTTGCGTCGCTGTGCCAGGCCGAGGTGCGCGACGTGTGGCGCGACCCGGCGACCTTTGAGCTCGACCAGGCGGCGGTGCTTGCAGCGGCTCCCGAGTGCAATCTGGCGATCGTGACCTCGCCCAACAATCCCACGGGTGACGTGGCGCCGCTCGACTTTGTCGCGGCCCTGTGCGATGCGTGCCCCGGCATGGTCATGGTCGACGAGGCCTACGTTGAGTTTGCGGACGATTCGTTTGGCGCGGCTACCACGGCGCAGGGGCTTATCGCCGAGCATCCCAACCTGGTGATTCTGCATACGCTGTCCAAGGCGTTTGGCGCCGCCGGCACGCGTCTGGGCTATGTGATCGCGGCGCCGGAGGTCATCGATGTGTTTGCGGCGATTCGCCAGATCTATTCGGTTAACGTGCTAAGCCAGGCCGCCGCGCTTGCCTGCGTACGTGCCCGCGATGCGTACGCACCCGTGGTGGCACAGGTTGCATCCGAGCGCGAGCGCGAACTGTGTGCCCTGCACGCAATGGCTGTCGAGGGTCTGCCCGTGGAGGCGTGGCCGAGCGCGGCGAACTTTGTGCTCGTGCGCACACCGCACGCCACGCGCGTGCGCGAGCGCCTGCGCGACGAGTATTCGATTTTGGTGCGCGACTTTAGCTATGCGCCGGGGCTCGCGGACTGTCTGCGCATTACCGTAGGCACCCCGCAGGAAAACGACGAGGTGCTGACCGCGTTTGCCGCGCTGGTGAAGGAGGAGATGTAGATGGACCGTTATGCCGAGGTGACCCGCAAGACGGGGGAGACCGACATTGTCGTAAAGCTCGACCTGGACGGATCTGGCGTGTGCGATATCTCGACCGGCGTGCCGTTTTTCGACCACATGCTCAACGCTTTTGGCCGGCATGGTCTGTTCGATCTGACGGTGCACGCGGTGGGCGACGTCGAGGTCGATGCGCATCACACCGTCGAGGACACAGGTATTGTGCTGGGCGAGGCGTTTTGCCGGGCGCTGGGCGACAAGGCGGGCATTACGCGCTTTGCCGACGCGGCGATCGCCATGGACGAGACGCTCGTGATGGCTGCTGTTGATATTTCGGGCCGCGGGCAGGCCTACTGCGAGCTGCCCGTGCCGACCGAGCGCGTGGGCAGCTTCGATACCGAGCTGGCCGTCGAGTTCTTCTACGCCTTTGCGCGCGATGCCAAGCTCACGCTGCACGTGCGCGAGCTGGTGGGCGGCAACTCGCATCACATTATCGAGGCCGCCTTTAAGGCCGTGGGCCGCACGATGCGCCGCGCCTGCGAGCTGGACCCCCGCGTGCAGGGCATTCCCAGCACCAAGGGCTCGCTGTAACCGCCACAAAGGCAAAAACCACCACGAAAGTGCCTGTCCCCTTTGTGGTGGTTTTGGATGATGGGAAGAGGAGGGTCGCGTGGGCGAACCGAAGATCGTGGTGGTCGACTACCACAAGGGCAACTTGTCGAGCGTTGCGCGCGGGCTTGCGCGCGCCGGTGCCGCCGCCTGCACGTCGGACGATTCGGAGCAGATCCGCAATGCCGACGGCCTGGTCATCCCGGGCGTGGGCGCGTTCTATGACGCGATTGCCTTTATGCGCCAAAGCGGCGAGGCGGCGGCCGTGCTCGACGCCGTTGCCGCCGGAACTCCGTTGCTCGGCATCTGCCTGGGCCTTCAGTTGTTTTTTGAGCGCGGCAACGAGGGCGTTCCTGCGAGCGAGAGCGCGGTCGCCGACGGCAACGCCTCCGAGCGGGCCGGTGCCCTCTGGGTCGATGGCCTGGGTATTATGCGCGGTTCGTGCACGCGCCTGGAGTCGAGCCGCCTGAAGGTGCCGCACGTGGGCTGGGACCAGGTGCACATGACGCCCGCCGGTGCGGCCGATCCGCTGCTTACTGGTTTTGCCGAGGGTGCCAACATGTACTTCACCCACAGCTACGCGGTGGCCGACGATGCCGATGCCGCCGATGTGCTGGCGCGCACGCACTATACGCGGAGCTTCCCGTGCATCGTGCGCCACGGCAACGTGTGGGGCTGTCAGTTCCATCCCGAGAAATCCTCCGCGCTGGGTCAGCGCATCCTTAAGAACTTCGTCAACATCGTCGAGGAGGTCGGCCGATGATCCTGTTTCCCGCAATCGATCTGATCGGCGGCAAGGTCGTGCGCCTGGAGCGCGGCGACCGGAACCGCTGCAAGGTATATTCCGACGATCCCGTGGCAGTTGCCCGCTCGTTTGCCGAGCAGGGCGCGAGCTGGGTGCACGTCGTCGACCTGTCCGCTGCCTTTGGCGAGGACGAGGACGCGTGCGCTGCCAACTCGGCAGCAATCGAGGCCATCTGCGGCGTCGGCGGTCTGTCCGTGGACGTGGGCGGCGGCGTCCGCTCGCTTGCACGCATCGACGAGCTGGCCGGCTACGGTGCGCGCCGCATCGCACTAGGCACGGTGCTCGTGGCCGAGCCGGGTTTTGCCGAGGTGGCGGCCCAAGGCTTTGGCGAGCTGTTGGTGGCAGATATTGCCGCACGCGACGGCCAGGTCAAGGTGAATGGCTGGCGTGACGGCGCGGGCGTGGCGCTCGACGACGCCGTGGCGCAGCTTTCCGAGCTGGGTTTTAAGCATCTGGTGTATACCGACATTGCGCGCGATGGCATGCAGACGGGCATCGATGTGGCGGCGTATCGCCATGTGGCTGAGGTCGCGGGTTTTCCCGTCGTGGCTTCGGGCGGTATCTCGACGCTCGACGACATCCGCGCGCTGGCCGCAGTGGGTGAGGGCGCGATTGAAGGTGCCATTACCGGTCGCGCGCTCTACGAGGGCAACTTTACGCTGGTACAGGCGCTGACCGCCGCCCGAGGGGAGGAGTAGCCCATGCTTACCAAACGTGTGATTCCCTGCCTGGACGTCAAGGACGGCCGTGTGGTCAAGGGCGTCAACTTTGTGAGCTTGCGCGATGCGGGCGATCCGGTGGAGCTGGCGCGCGCCTACGACCGCGAGGGTGCGGACGAGGTCGTCTTTCTGGACATTACCGCCACGAGCGATAACCGTGCGACGACTATCGAGATGGCGGCGCATGCGGCCGAGGAGCTCGCCATTCCCTATACCGTGGGCGGCGGCTTTCGCGACTTGGCGGGCATGCGCACCATGGTTGCCGCCGGTGCTGACAAGGTGTCGCTCAACTCTGCCGCCGTGCGCGACCCGTCGCTGATTAGCCAGGCTGCCGCGGCGTTTGGTAGCCAGGCCGTGGTCGTGGCGATCGATGCCAAGCGCGTCGGTTTGCCCGACGCATCTGGTGCCGACAAGTGGGAGGTCTTCACGGCGGGCGGCCGCAACGCCACGGGCATCGACGCGGTGGCGTGGGCCGAGGAGGCGGCTCGTCGCGGCGCCGGCGAGATCTTGCTTACCAGCATGGATCGCGACGGCACCAAGGCCGGCTTTGACCTGGCGCTCACCCGCGCCGTGGCACGTGCGGTGCCGATTCCGGTGATTGCGAGCGGCGGCGTGGGCACGCTCGAACATTTTGCCGAGGGCGTGATCGAGGGCGAGGCCGATGCCGTGCTGGCGGCCAGCGTCTTTCACTTTGGGACGTTCAGCATTCGCCAGGTGAAGGAGTATATGGCATCGCAGGGAATTCCCGTGAGATTGGATTTCTAAATGGAACAGGTGACAATCGCGGCTGATCTTACATACGACGCCCGCGGGCTGATTCCTTGTGTGGTTCAGCAGTATGACACCGGCGAGGTACTTATGGTTGCTTGGATGAACGAGGAGTCGGTGGGGCTGACGCTCAAGACCGGTACCACGTGGTTTTGGAGCCGCAGTCGCCAGGAGCTCTGGAACAAGGGCGCGACGAGCGGCAATATGCAAGCGGTCAAGGAGCTCTGGGCCGACTGCGATAGCGATACGCTGCTGGTCAAGGTCGACTCGCCGGGTCCGGCCTGCCACACCGGCAACCGTACCTGCTTCTTTAAGAAACTCGCGTAGGGCGGGCGCTCGATTAGACGCTCGGCCACCAGAAAGGATTGAACTATGGGTGTGCGCACCGCAAACGTTCAGGATGGAAATATCGGTGAGACGTTGACAGGTCTGGCCGAGGTGATTCACGGTCGTCGTGATGCGTCGCCACAGGAGAGCTACACCGCTCGTCTGTTGACCGACGTCGAGGACGAGCTGCTCAAGAAGCTTGCCGAGGAGGCGAGCGAGGTCATCATGGCCTGCAAGGATAACGACCACGATCACATTCGCTATGAGGCCGGCGACCTGGTCTACCACTTGCTCGTGACGCTTGAGCGCTACGGCATCACCCTCGACGAGTTGGCCGGCGAACTCAACGCCCGCCGCCACTAGTCGTTTGGGACAGTCTTTGTTGGTGTAACGGGGTCATGGAAGTTGCAGTGAAATAGGGACTGTTTAAGCGCTTCATCAGGCAAAACAATCCCTATTCCACCGCAACTTATGAAAGGATGGCTAGTCGAGGGGTGTGGGTTCCCATTCGCCGTTGGGGTGGGGGATGTCGAAGGTTCGGTAGCCGCAGTCGTAAGCGTGGGCCTGGGCCTCGCGGATGTTCCAGCAGATGTCGCAGGCGCGGTGTGCGTCCGAGCCAAAGGTGATGGGTACCTCGGCGTGGGCGAAGCAACGCAATAGCCCGGTCGCGGGATAGTAATCGTCGAGCCCCTTGCGCGGCGCGGCGGTCGAGACCTCAACGCGGCGGCCCGTGTCGTGAGCGCACTCGGCCATCTGCCCCCAGAACGGCGTCGGGTCAAAGTCGGGCGCAAAGCCTTCCTTCGAAAAGCGCATGACCAGGTCGGGATGGGCCATTACGTCAAAGTTGAGTGAGCTTTCGCAGGCGCGGCACCAGTCGTCGACGTAGCGCTCCCACACGCCGTGTACCCCCAGGTTTTCCCAAACATGCAGGTTGGTGTCATCATCGATCCAGCCGCAGCGCGAATCGGGTGTATCGGGGCGAGCGACGTTTTCCGTTCCCGCCGTACCCGCGGCGCCGGCCATGATATCGCCTGGGTTGCCAATCCAATGCACGCTGCCCAGGCGCACGACGGCGCCCTGGGACCAGCGCTCAACCAAAGGCTCGCAGCCCTCGTACCAATCGCATTCAAAGCCATAGATAAGCTCGAGCTCCGACGCGATCTGCGCGGCAAGCTTGCGGGCATCCTCAAAAGCCAGACGATGTGCCGGCAGGTCGCCCTCGACAACCTGCACCTCGCAGTTGGCATCCATGCTGGCGGGTAAGGTGAGGTGGTCGGTCGAGACCATGACGCGGCAGCCGGCGGCCGCGGCAGCGCGGACGTTTTCCTCAAACGAGGCATGTCCGTCCGAAAACGAGGTGTGGGTGTGGCAATCGACCAGCGGGCAAGCAGACATGGCGACTCCTTTTCATTTGGCGAAACCGCTCCATTGTAATGGCGCGGCCCCCCGATGCGACGAGCGCACCGGGGGGCCGAAATCGACTGGAAAGGGTGCGCGGTGCGGCCTCGCTTGCGCTCTCAAAACATGTACATCAGCCTCCAAAAGCTGCAGAAAATGACATGTTTGGAGGCTGATGTACATGTTTGGATAGGAGCGAGGGCGGCGACGGACGAAAGTCACGCCTGTGCCACGTCCGATGTGCTAGCGTTTGGATGAACAAAACGAGCCCGCGCGGAAAGGATCCGGACCGTATGCAATGCGATAGCACATCCCCGCTGTCCCGCGAGACCGATGCGCCCGAGACCATCGTCAAGCTGGAATGCGACATCGACGACGCGTCGCCCGAGGTGCTCGCCTACGCTGCCGACCGCCTGCGCGAGGCGGGTGCGCGCGAGGTGCATTGGCTGCCCCTCTATTGCAAGAAAGGCCGTCCCAGTTGGCAGCTACAGGTAATCTGTGCTCACGAGGATATCGAGCGCCTGCAGACGATTATCTTTTTGGAAACCACGACCAACGGCATTCGTCGCCAGGTCATGGAGCGCGTTTGCCTGCCACGCCGCTTTGAGCGCGTAACGACGCCATGGGGCGAGGTATCCGTCAAGGTGGCCACCCTACCCGACGGCAGTGAGCGCGCGGCGCCCGAGTACGAGGACTGCGCCCGCCTTGCCCGCGAGCACAATGTGCCGCTCCAACGCGTGATGCAGGCGGCCCAGAGCGCGGCACTGCGATTTGAGTAACGCGGCCGGCGGCACGCCACGCCCAGCTCCATCAACCCCACCCGAAAGGACCACCATGAAATACCTCATCGCTTCTGACATCCACGGCTCGGCATACTGGACCGAGCGCCTCTGCGCCGCCATCGAGTCCGAGCAGCCTGACCGCATCGTGCTGCTGGGCGACCTGCTCTACCACGGCCCGCGTAACGACCTGCCGCGCGACTACGCTCCCAAGCGCGTGATTCCGCTGCTCAACGCCCTGGCCGACCGCATCATCGCGGTGCGCGGCAACTGCGACGCCGAGGTCGACCAGATGGTGCTCGACTTTCCCATCATGGCCGACTATGCCACGTTATTCGACGAGAACGGCCGCGAGCTGTTCCTGACGCACGGCCACGTTTTTGGCGCCGGTATGCACAACAGCGTCGACCACGCGCCCGCGCTGCCCGAGGGCTCCGCGCTCGTCTACGGTCACACGCACATCAAGGTCAACGAAGCGAGCGAGGAGCATCCTGGTCTGTGGCTCTTCAACCCCGGCAGCGTGAGCATCCCCAAGGACGGCACGCATAGCTACGGCATCTACGAGGGCGGCGCGTTCCGCCACGTGATCATGGAGGAGGACTAGCCATGGCCGAGCATATGGCTCAGCAAAATGCCGAGGGTTCGCGTGACCTGTCCACGCTGGTAGATGCATCGGCCGAGCTGCAGCATCTGGTGCAGACCATCTGGCGTCTGCGTCAGCCCGACGGCTGCCCGTGGGACCGCGAGCAGACGCACCGCAGCATTGGCAAGAACATGATCGAGGAGGCCTACGAGGCGCTTGACTGCATCGAGGCCGACGACGCGGCGCACCTGCGCGAGGAGCTGGGCGACGTGCTCATGCAGGTAGTGTTGCATGCGCAGATCGCGGCGGACGCCGGCGAGTTTACGCTGGCCGACGTGGCGCACGATATCGACGCCAAGCTCATTCGCCGTCATCCGCACGTGTTTGGCGATGCGGATGCCGACAGCTCCGACGAGGTACTCAAGATTTGGGACGAGGTCAAGCTTGCCGAGAAAGCCGCCAAGGACAAGGCCGTGGCGGCGGGCGAGGCCGCGCCCGAGGGTCTGCTCGATGGCGTGCCCACGCATCTGCCGGCGTTGATGCAGGCTCAGAAGGTGTCGCGCAAGGCGGCTGCCGTGGGCTTTGAGTGGGAGACGGTCCAGGACGTGTGGGACGAGGTCGCCGAGGAACGTGCCGAGTTTGAGGCCGAGGCCCCTGGCTCGCCCGAGCGCGAGATGGAGTTTGGCGACCTGCTCTTTGCCCTGGTCAACGTCGCGCGCAAGGAGGGGATTGACGCCGAGAGCGCCCTGCGTGCCAGCACAGCAAAGTTCCGCCGCCGCTGGGCCGCGATGGAGCAGATGGCGGCCGATGCTCACGTGGATCTTGCCGAGCTTTCGACCCACGGCCTCAACGACCTGTGGGACGCAGCAAAGGCAGGGGAGTAAGACTGCGGGAACGACGGGCTGACACGCCTCATCGTTCCCGCTAAATTTTTCGAAAATCAAGTGTATCCCTCGGCTAACTTAGGGCATAATGCAAAAAGTGCGACATGGCTAACTTACGGAGGCGCACCGACGGTGCACGGTCAGCCGGTCGCTTGCATCCACTACGTTTCCAAGTGAGAGGGAGACAACATGAGTGACATTTTGGACGTCTACGGTCGTGAGGTGCTCGACAGCCGCGGCAACCCCACCGTCGAGGTGGAGGTCGTGCTCGAGGATGGCAGCTTCGGTCGCGCGATGGTGCCTTCGGGCGCTTCGACCGGCGCCTTTGAGGCATGTGAACTGCGCGACGGCGACAAGGGTCGCTACCTGGGCAAGGGCGTTTCGCAGGCCGTCGAGCACGTCAACAACGAGTGCGCCAACGCCGTCGTGGGCCTCGATGCCTTCGATCAGCGTGCCATTGACGCCGCACTGATTGCCGCCGACGGTACGCCCAACAAGACCAAGCTCGGTGCCAACGCCATTCTGGGCGTGTCGCTGGCCGTCGCCCGCGCCGCTGCCGAGTCGGCGGGCCTGTCGCTGTACCAGTACCTGGGCGGCGTCAACGCCCACCTGTTGCCCACGCCCATGATGAACATTCTCAACGGCGGCGTGCATGCCGACAACAACGTTGACTTCCAGGAGTTCATGATCATGCCGGTGGGCGCTCCGAGCTTTGCAGAGGGCCTGCGTTGGTGCGCCGAGGTCTACCACACCCTCAAGGGCGTGCTGCACGAGGCCGGCCTGGGCGGCGGCGTGGGCGACGAGGGCGGCTTTGCCCCCAACCTTAAGACCAATGCCGAGCCGTTCGAGTACATCACCAAGGCCGTCGAGAAGGCTGGCTTTAAGCCCGGCGTCGACTTTATGTACGCCATGGATCCGGCGTCCACCGAGTTCTACAACGCTGAGACCGGTATGTACGAGCTCAAGGGCGAGGGTGTTGAGTACACGAGTGCCCAGATGGTCGATTACTGGGAGAAGCTCGTCGACACCTATCCCATCATCTCCATCGAGGACGGCATGGCCGAGGAGGACTGGGACGGCTGGGTTGAGCTCACCCGTCGCATTGGCAACAAGGTGCAGCTGGTGGGCGACGACCTGTTCGTCACCAACACCGAGCGCCTTAAGAAGGGCATCGAGCTGGGCGCCGCCAACGCGATCCTGGTCAAGGTCAACCAGATCGGCACGCTCACCGAGTCGTTGGAGGCTATCGAAACCGCCAAGGAGGCCGGCTACGCTTGCATCGTGAGCCACCGTTCCGGCGAGACCGAGGACTCCACGATCGCCGACCTGGTCGTGGGCGTTAACGCCGGCCAGATCAAGTCGGGCGCCCCGTGCCGCAGCGACCGTATCGCCAAGTACAACCAGCTCATCCGCATCGAGGACGAGCTCGAGGGCAGCGCGCGCTACGCCGGCAAGGCCGCGTTCTACAACATTCGCTAAACAAGTGGCGTACGCGGGGGCGGGGTTGACTCGGCTCCGTTCCACTTCTGATGGCCGCCATTGGGCGCTGGGCCATATGGCTCAGCGCCTTTTTTATGTCGAGCAAAGGCTGGCGAAGGCGGTGCGCACGCTCGTGCTATAACTAGAATACTTAGCGCAAACAAACCTCAACCGCACAAGGCGCACATGGATCAGATTTACGACAACAGGTACTATTCCGCCGGTTCGCGTGAGCCGTCGCCTCGCCGTGCGCGCACGGTGCAGCTCGGTGGGTCCGCCTACGCCGGCGCCGACCGCTCCATGCAACGCCCGACAAGTACCTCGCGCCCCAATGCTCAAGTGAATACTTCGACAGATGGACCAGTGCGCCCGGCACGTTCGTCGCATGCTCAGCGCTCGTCGGCTCAAACGCACGATAGGTCGAGCAGGCCTTCGAACCGTTTTTCGGGCTCGGACTTTATGCACTACGCCAACGACAACGCGGTGGTCAAGGCAATCTACGACTTTACCCACGGTCCTCAGCGAGGGCTGTTTGTTGGCATTGTCGTTGCCCTGGCGCTCGTGAGCCTGTATTTCCCCGTGCGCGACCTGTATGTGGCAAAACGCTCGAGCGACATCTTGGCCAAGCAGGTTGAGATTCGCGAGCAATATAACGACGACCTGCAAAAAAGCGTCGACAAGTTGCTCTCGGAGGAGGGTATCAAGGATGCGGCATCCGAGGACTTGGGCCTGGTGATGCCAGGCGAGAAGAGGATTGAAGTGCAGGGCCTGGACGACGATTCGGATCCTTCGTCGAGCCAGAAGTCTTCAAACGCCAAGAAGGCCAGCGAAGTTGCCAAGGAAATCGAAGAAGTCGGTAAGGACGCGCCGTGGTACATCCAGGCGCTCGACATGCTGTTTGGGTTTAACGGTGTCGAGGGCCAGACGGTCGTGTCCAACGGCAAATAGCGCCCGGAGGGGAGCCCGCAATGACAAATTGCAAACGCTATAAGGTAGCCGCGATCGACCTGGGAACGGTGTCGTCGCGACTGGTGTTGGCCCAGGTCGAGGGCGGGGCGATCGTGGAATCGTCCAAGCATACCGAGATTACCGATCTGGGCGAGGGCGTGGACGCGACGGGCCGCTTTTGCGAGGCGGCGGTCGAGCGCGTGCTCGCCGCATGCCGCATGTTTGTGGACGAGGCGCGTGCCTTTGGGGCCGCGTGCGTCTGCACCACGTGCACGAGTGCCGCGCGCGATGCGTCCAACGCTGCGCTGCTGCTGGACGGCCTGCGCGATTTGGGGCTTGAGCCACAGGTGATTCCGGGCGAGGTCGAGGCGCGCCTGACATTTTTTGGCGTGGCGCACGACTTTGCCGGTGAACGCATTATCGTCGCCGATTCGGGCGGCGGCTCCACGGAGCTCGCGACGGGCGTGTACGCGCCGGAGCGCGGGGTCTTTGCGCTGGAGGGAACGCGCTCGCTGGACATCGGTTGCCGTCGCGTGACCGAGCGGTTTTTCTCCTGTCTCTTATACACATCTCCGAGCCCACGAGACTAGGCATGATCTC
>URVF01000019.1 GCA_900551185.1 uncultured Collinsella sp.
CCGGCGGGTGCCGGTGCCGTGGTGCTGGGACTTGCTCTCAACGCTGTCGCCCTGGTGGTCATCCGGCGCATTATGCGGGTGGAGCTATGAGCGCCCTGGTCGGGGCCGCGGCGTGCCTGTGCGTGTTCAGCGTGTTTGTCGCGACGGGTTTGGAGCGTGCGGACGCACACGAGATCGCCCAGGTCTGCAAACGCGAAGCGCTGCTGGTTGTTGCGGCCGCCCAATCGGTAACCGATGCCCTGACAGCACGGTTGAAAGGCATGCTCGGCACGGGTGGTACGGCGCAGGTGTCGCTTGGCGAGGTGTCCGAGATGATCGACGTGGTGCGTCTGGGGCTTTCGGCTGGCCTTTCGTTCGATGCGGCGCTTGAGGTTTTTTGCGCCAATCGCCGATCGACGTTGGCGCTCCGCCTTGAGCGAGCCTGCATGGCGTGGCAGGTGGGCGTGGGGACGCGCGAGGACGAGCTTCTGGCGGCCGCGCGCGATCTAGATGTGCGGGCACTCGAGACCTTTGCCATCACAGCGGGGCAGGCGCTTGCCCTCGGTGCCCCGCTTGCCGAGACGCTGGCGGCTCAAAGTCGCGAGATTCGCGCGGCCCATCGCGCTGCAGTCGAGCGCGAGATCGAGCGCGCGCCGGTCAAGCTGCTGATTCCCACCGGCACGCTCATCTTGCCGGCGTTGCTTCTGTCCATATTGGGCCCGCTGCTGGGAGCAGGCGGGATGATGTAGGGAGGAATACATGAATACGATGACTGACGTTGCTGGCAAGGTCTGGAGCTGGGCGTTTTGCCAGTCAATTCACGCTCGCCAGCGTGCCGAGGAGCTGCTGCGGGAGGAGAGCGCGCAGGGCACCACCGAGTACGCCATCCTGGTCGGTGTGCTCGTGGTGATCGCCATCATTGCCATCGTCGCATTTAAGGGCAAGGTCCAAGATCTATGGAGCGCTATCAGCGAGGGCATCAACAGCCTGTAGAGGGCGCCCGTCCCGTCGGCGCGTTGCTGGTGCTCGCCTGTGCGGTCGTGGCGGTGGCAGTGGCGGTTTGGGGACTTAACGCAGCACGGCAACAACGTTTAGGGGCTGCCGCGGATACGGGCTCGGGTTCGGCGGCGTCTCAAAAAGACGATGCGCGAGACGCGGACGATGCGAATGCCGCCGTCACGGCGCAAACGTTCTTGCAAGCACTCGACGAGCGAGCGGACGCTGCAACGGGTTCATCTGCAAACAATGCCGTCGCTGTTCGTCTCGCATGGTCCGAGTGCCGACCGATGACCGAAGCGGCGGCGGATATGCTGCGTGCCTATCGCAAGGTGCCCACGGCGCAACTTGCTCTGAGCGGCTATCTCGACATCAAGGGCAACGTGTGGGGTGCCATCGTGCGCGACGGACGCGGCTGGGTCGATATGGTGACGGTTGCCGCGGATACTGGCGATGCTTCGTGTCGTCTGCGCGCGGTGCGCCTGGCCCCGCAAACAATAAGCTCAAAGGAGGGGTCGTGAAATGCATGACGTCCTGCGCGAGGAATCTGCCCAGGCGACGGTCGAATACGCCATCGTCACGGTGGCGCTGTTATCGATCGTGCTGGCGATTGCGGGGCTTTGGCGTGCTGGCACCGATGGGCACTTGGCGGCGCTGGTTGAGCGGGCGGCATCCCATGGCGTTGCCTCGACGTCGGTTATCGACGCCGCTGCGGGCGCTAAGGACATCGCGTTGTATTGATATCGCGCGCGAGGACCGGGCGCAGTCTACGGTCGAGGCTGCTTTTTTGCTGCCGACGTTTCTGATGCTCATTCTTCTCGCACTGCAACCGGTGTGTTTGCTCTATACGCGCGCGGTCATGGAGTCTGCCGCTGCCGAGACCGCGCGGCTCATGACCACGACGACGGCGGAGGACGACGATCTTAAGGAGTTCACCCGCCGCCGGCTTGCCGCAGTGCCCAACGTTTCGATCTTTCATGCCGGCGGGCCGTTGTCGTGGGATGTCGAGCTTAGCCGGGCCGATGCGGGCGGCGTCTCGTCCGTGTCCGTTTCCGGCGAGGTCAAGCCGTTGCCTGTGATCGGTGCGTTTGCGCAGGTTATGGGTGGTACCGCCGAGGGCGGCTACGTTGAGCTCAAGGTCGATGTCTCGTATCAATCACGTCCCGAATGGCTGGAGGGAGATTATGATTCGTGGATTGCTGCATGGGATTAAGCGTTTCTGGTCTAGACGCGTTTTGACGCGCCGTCCGAGCTGCCATCGCAAGCGAGGCGGCTTTATGGGCCGCGCCGGTATCGACCTGTTTATCGAAGACGGTGCCTACACCACGCTTTCTTCTGCCGTGGTCATCCTAGTGGTGCTCACGTTGTTGTTTTCGTCGACCGCGGCGATATGGAGCATGTCGCGTGCCGGGGATACCCAGGTGGCGGCCGATAGCGGCGCGTTGGCGGGTGCCAACGTGGTGTCGTCCTATCACACGGCTGCCACGGTGGTTGATGCGAGCATCTTGAGCCTGGGGCTAGCGGGGTTTGCCACAATCGGGACGGGCCTGGTTGCCATTCTCATCCCAGGTGCCGAACCAGTTGCCGGCAATATGGTCGACACCGGGATTGAGATCATTAAAACGCGCAACAAGTTTGCCAAAAGCGCATCGGAAGGCTTGCAGAAAATCGAGACGGCTCTGCCGTATCTGATTGCCGCGCGTGCCACGCAGGCGGTGTCGGCGCAGGATACCGATAGTGTGGCCTATACCGGTACGGCGCTTGCTGTGCCCAGGACATCCGAGTCGGACTTCGCTGCGCTCAAAGGGCCAGAGATCTCGACCGATACCATTAAAGACACATCAGATGATTTAGAGCGTGCGGCCGAGGAGCTGCGGAAGGCTTCTGAGGACACGGCGAAGGCTAAAGAGCGCGCTTGGCTGGCGGATTGTGGTGGGTCTGACAAGGGCTCGGTTAGCAGCTGTTCTTGCATGTGGGAGCGTGCGAAAAGCCTGACGGATCTCTCTGGTGCTCAAAATCCGCATTACGCTTCGAGCGTTACATGGGAACCGCAAGTGGCGCTCGATCGCGCGAAGGCCTACTATCGCCAGCGCCTGGCAAATGAGAAACCGCTTGGCGAGGGTCCGGAAAAACAGGCAGATTCTGCTGCACGAAAGGTGTTCTTCGCTTATGCGAGCGAAGAAGTCGAGCGGGCATATATAACTGAAAAGGACGGCAAAGTTTCCGCCCACATCCCTTTCCTTCCGCGAAATCCAGATGAGGCGCGGGCGACTGAACTCTATACCGATGCGTGTTGGCCCACGAGTGAAGTAGATAAAGTTACCTATTTGCATTATGGGACTGACTGTCCACATTACAAAAAAGGAAAGCCAGGTGGGCTGGCATCCGTCGCAGATTTTGACGGTCACGAAACGTGTAGCGAATGCCATTTCGGTGTGTCGTCTTTAGGGTACGTTGCGATTGCAACGACTTCTGTCGAAAGGGGCTTCGAGTACCACTTCGATAAGTTCAAAGAGGCCCTGGAAGACTACGTCGAATGCCGCAACAAGGAGTTCGAGCTCGAGCGTCAGACCGAAGACGAGGCCGACCGTGCGGGCAATGCGTTTGGCCAGGCCATTAAAGCGCTTTCGGGCGAGCGCCCGCGTATCGCCCCACCTGGACGCAACGGCGTGGTCGCATTTGCAGTTTCGGGTGACATTACCAGCCCCGATCAACTTAACTCCTCGTTTAACACGGCAGTCAGGCTTGGCGATCGCGGTGCTATCTCTGCCGCGGTGCTGACGCCCGATGAGGCGACGGCGCAAAACAACGTGCTTTCGCGATTTTTTTCGACATTGAAGGAACGCTCGGGCGGCGTTGCCGGCGTGCTCGACGGCGTCATGGATGTTTGGGGACGGCTGCTCGTGGGATACGGTGATATCCAAGGTTCGGCCGACGAGCTTATGGACGAGATGATTAAAGACCTAGGAGGGGGCAGCGGTGCGTTGGGCTCCATTGCATCGTGGCTCGGCGATACCGTTTCGGCGTCCGTGGCGGCGCTGGGTTTGGAACCGTGCGACTTGCGCCTGCGAAAGCCGGTGCTGACCGATTCCGCCAATGTCATTAAGAGCCCGGGGTCTGACATTGCGGGTCTTTCTCAAGCGCAAGACAAACTGCGAAGTATTCCGTTGGGCGTGACCGATCCCAAGGCGCTTTGCGAGGCGTTGGAATATCAAGTCGAACGCACCATTAGCGGTACGGTGTTCACACTTGCGGAGATTCCTCTGCCCGGCGGCGGCTCCATCCCGCTCACCGTCGATGTCGCCACGCTGGTTGGCGCTCTGGGCGGTGGGTCGTAATGAGTATCCGCATGCGTCTGCGCGAGGAGCGCGCCCAAGCGACGGTGGAGATGGCAGTGGTTACGCCCGTTTTGCTGGTGCTGGCACTCATCGTGTACAACGTCATGATCTTTGCCAGCGCTGTCGCGCGCTTCGACCGCGTGGTGCCCGACATCGTGCTAGCGCATGCCGTGGCGTCGGAGGGGGAGGGCGACGAAAGCTCTGCCGATGCCTCGGCGACGGTTCAGACTCAAATTCTGAATGCCATGGAAGGCTATGACTTACAGATCGAAGTGTCGAGCGAGCAAGGCGCGAAGGCATCGGATGGTGGCCTGCTCTCCCTATCCGGTACGTTTAGGACCTACACCTGCACCATGCACTATGAGCCGTGGCCGACTTCTCTCAGCATCGCTGGCGTTCCGCTGGGGGCGCCGACAACGTTGTCGCACGAGCGCGCGGTGACGGTCGATCCATGGCGTCCGGGGGTGGTCATGTGACCGCAGTCTCGTCCTACATCGCTTACGCGCGGGCACTCAACAGGCTGGGTTGGACGCCGGCCGAGTTTGTGGTGGCGGAGTCGTTTGTCGTGCGCCTGCGCGGCATGCTGGGACGGCGTCCGGTTGCCGCCAACGGCCTGCCGCTCGTCATGGCGTTTCCACGCTGCTCTTCGGTCCATACGTGTTTTATGGCCTATCCCATCGACATCGCCTTCATCGATCGCGACGGCAATATCCTCGCGCGCTACGAAAACGTCCGTCCTTGGCACATGTGCTCTTGCCTCGGCGCCTGGGCCGTACTAGAGCGTCCTTCAATCATTGTTTCGACTCCTGCTCTCCAACGCGTGCCGGCTTAAGAATTGGCGACAGTGGACTTTCGTCATACGAAATTGGGTAAGATGGAGGAGAAGATGCATGGATGTTGAGATCCATCCCAACGCTAAAAAGCACCTGACGGAAAAGCAGGTGCTTAGCGCTTGGCTTGCGGTTACTGAGTGCATTCGTCGCGAGTCGAAGGACGAGCCGCTGAGATGGCTTGCAATTGGATGGCTCTCAGACGGACGAAGCGTGGAGCTTGTCGCGGTGGAGCTTGTCCGTGGGTGGCTTATCATTCATGCCTTGTCTCCAGTCCAGAAGAAATTTTGGCAGGAGATTGAACAGGCTCGGCAAAGGGGTCGATGATGGGCAAGACGTATACGGCCGCTAATGGTCAGGTTGTAACGGATGAAATGATTGACGCGTGGTGCGAGTCGTACGAGCGCGGAGAGTTTCCGGATGGCGAACACACCGTTGGCGGGATTGTGCATGGACGGCCCCCGCTCTCAGGTGAGGGGACGGCAACGCTGTCGGTCAAGATTCCTCTGGGAATGAAGGAGGCCATTCGTCGACGGGCGGCTGCCGAGGGGATGACGCCAAGTGAGTTTGCCCGTGCGGCTCTGAGTGAAAAACTTCTTGCTGCCGGCTGATGCCTCTGACGTGCCGATTTATAGAACCGAGGCTGTGCTCAAAAACTTTTTTAAAATTCTCGGTTGACCGGAACGCGTCCTTGGTTATACTAATCAAGCCTTGAAACAAGGCACACCTCAAATGGCTGGGTAGCTCAGTTGGTAGAGCAGAGGACTGAAAATCCTCGTGTCAGGGGTTCGATTCCCTTCCCCGCCACCTTGAATTGACTAGGACCTCTGCAAAGGGGTCCTTTTCTTTTATTGAGGGCTCTGCGGAAATTGCGTCCCGGAATTTGGCTTCAGAGTGGGATGCGTTTTCCGCTTTGAGGCCGCTTGGGAAAGCGCGACCCGGAATCCGGCGTCAGAATGGGATGTGCTTTCCTTTTGCGGTCTTTGGCGGAAACTGCGTCCCAGATCCCGCGCTCAGAACGGGATGCATTTCCGGTTGAGGCCTCGAACGGAAAATGCATCCCAGTCTTTTGCGAAAAACGGGATGCGCTTTCCGGCCGCCTACTTCCGGCGCATATGTACATCTCGGCGCGCCATCTCGGGCCCGCCCAGACATTCCTTCCGCTTTTGCGCCACTTTACAGACCGTTCGGTCGTCTGTCCGCACGCGCGGGTATACTCAAAACGATACTTTTCCTGTGCAATACGATGCAGGCTCAGCCTGCACGATCCGAAGGGGGCAGTGATGGAGAGGATACTCGGCGTTAATCTCTCTGGCTGGTTTATTCCCGAGCCTTGGGTGACCCCGTCGCTATACGCGGCGACCGGTGCATCCAACGCGGCCGAGCTGCAGGAGGCCATGGGCACCGCCGCCTATAACGAGCGCATGCGCCGTCATTACGAGACGTTTATGAGCGAGGATGATTTTCGCCGTATGGCGCAGATCGGCCTCAACGCCGTGCGCCTGCCGGTGCCTTGGTATGCCTTTGGCTCGCAGGAGTCCGATGCGTCCTACATCTCGGTTGTCGACTACATCGACCGTGCAATTGAGTGGGCTGCCAAGTACGACATCCGCGTGCTGCTTGATCTGGCAACTGTGCCCGGTGGCCAGGGCGATTCCAACGATTCGCCCGCCACGCCGGAGGCTGTCGCCGAGTGGCATTCGTCCACCAACGGCCGTCATGTTGCGCTCGACGTGCTCGAGCGCCTGGCCGATCGCTACGGCGAGGCCGAGAGCCTGCTGGGCATTGAGCTGCTGGACACGCCGCAGATGAGCGTCCACAAGAGCCTCTTCACCATGACGGATGGCATTCCGGCGCACTACCTGCGCAACTTCTATCGCGACGCCTACGAGCTCGTCCGTTCGTATATGCCCGAGGATAAGATCGTCGTCTTCTCGTCGTCGGGGCATCCCAACGAGTGGAAGCATTTTATGCGCGGCGCCAAGTACAAGAACGTCTACATGGACCTTCACCTGTACCATTACCGTGACGAGTATGCGCTCGATATCACGAGCCCCCGCGGGCTGACGACGGCGATTTCGCGCAACAAGCGCGAGCTCAAAGAAGCGATTTCGACTGGGTTCCCCGTGCTGGTGGGCGAATGGTCGGGCGCGGCGATCTTTGCCAACTCGTCGGTTACGCCCGAGGGCCGCAATGCCTACGAGCGCGTGTTTATCGCCAATCAGCTGGCTTCGTTTGCGCCGGCTGCCGGTTGGTTCTTCCAAACGTGGAAGACCGAGAAGCGCATTGCAGCATGGGACGCCCGCGCGGCGCTCGGTACGCTCGAGCGCGGCATGATTGAATAGGTTGATATGACGCAAAACAGCGCCCATACGGGCAAACTCTATGTGGTCGGCACGCCCATCGGCAACCTGGGCGACCTGTCCCCGCGCGTTGGCGAGGCGTTTGCCGCCGCCGATGCCATCTGCTGCGAAGACACGCGTGTGACGTCAAAGCTGCTGATGCACCTGGGCATTTCCAAGCCGCTTGTCCGTTGCGACGAGAATGTGATCGCCAGCCGCGCCGCCGGCCTGGTCGACCGTCTGCTGGCGGGGGAGACCCTCGCCTTTGCCTCGGACGCCGGCATGCCGAGTGTGTCCGATCCCGGCCAGGCGCTGGTCGAGGCGGCGCGTGAGGCCGATGTGCCCGTAGAAGTTATTCCCGGGCCCTCTGCTTGCGTCACGGCGCTCGTTTCGTCCGGCATTCCCTGCGAGCATTTTTTCTTCGAGGGCTTTTTGGGCCGAAAGCACGGCGACCGTGTGCGCCGTTTGCAGCGCCTTGCCGTGGTGCCCGGCGCACTCATCTTCTACGAGTCTCCACATCGCATCGTGGCGACGCTCGAGGCCGTGGTGGAGGTCTTTCCCCAGCGTGAGGTTGCCGTCTGCCGCGAGCTCACCAAGCTGCACGAGGAAGTCTTGCGCGGGCCCGCTGCCCAGCTTGCCGAGGAGCTGCGTGCTCGCGGCGAGGTAAAGGGCGAGATTGCGCTGGTCATCGCGCCGCCGAGCGAGGATGAGGAGGCCGGTGCCGTGCCGGTTGGCGCCGCGGCAGCGGATCCCGACGAGGCCCTGCGCGAGGATATCCGCGCCGCGCTCGAGGAGGGGGAGCCCGCGTCTGCGGTGGCCAAGCGCCTGTCTCAGAAGTATTCGCGCCGCAAGCGCGATGTCTATGCCATGGTGCTCGATATGCAATAGATGGAGGATATCCAGCCCTTGCGCTAGAATCATCCTCTGTATGCAACGTTTTTCTGGAGGACAAACCCCATGGATCAAAGCAAGCCTTCGTTCTTTATCACGACGCCCATCTACTACGTCAACGCCGATCCGCACCTGGGCACGGCTTATTCCACCATCATCGCCGACGTTCAGGCTCGCTATCGCCGTTCCGCCGGCTATAACGTCAAGTTCCTGACCGGCATGGACGAGCACGGCGAGAAGGTCGCCGAGGCCGCAGCCAAGCACAACATGACGCCGCAGGAGTGGACCGACAGCCAGGCCCCGCACTTCAAGGAGCTTTGGAGCAAACTCGAGATCTCCAACGACGACTTCATCCGCACCACCGAGCCGCGCCAGCATCATGCCGTGCAGTACCTGTGGGAGCGCATGAAGGAGTCCGGCTACCTGTATAAGGGCAGCTACGACGGTTGGTATTGCGTGCCTGACGAGACCTACTTCACCGATACACAGGTCCAGAAGGGTGACGAGGAGTACGGCAGCGTCGGCCAGCACCTGTGCCCCGACTGCCACCGTCCGCTCGAGCGCGTGCAGGAGGAGTCCTACTTCTTTAAGCTTTCCGCTTTCCAGGACAAGCTGCTCAAGCTCTATGACGAGCACCCCGACTTTGTCGAGCCTGCGTTCCGCATGAACGAGGTTCGCAGCTTTGTCGAGGGCGGCCTTAATGACCTTTCCGTGAGCCGTACGAGCTTTGACTGGGGCATTCAGGTCCCGTTTGACGAGGGTCACGTGACCTACGTGTGGTTCGATGCGCTGCTCAACTATATGACGGCCGTCGGCTACGGTGTCGACACCGACGAGGCACGTGCCGAGCTGGCCTATCGCTGGCCCGCGCAGTTCCACATCGTGGGTAAGGACATCATCCGCTTCCACTGCGTCATTTGGCCCGCCATGCTCATGGCCATCGGCGAGGCCCTGCCCGAGCACGTCTTTGCCCACGGCTTCCTGACCGTGCGCAATGCCGAGACTGGCAAGGCCGAGAAGATGTCCAAGAGCCGCGGTAACGCCATCGCTCCGCAGGACGTTATCGACATGCTGGGCGTCGAGGGCTATCGCTACTACTTTATGACCGACGTCGTCCCCGGTACCGACGGCGCCATCAGCTTCGATCGCATGGAGCAGGTCTACAACGCCGACCTGGCCAACAGCTGGGGCAACCTTATCTCGCGTTCGCTCAACATGAGCGGCAAGTACTTTGACGGTTGCGCGCCCGCCAAGCCCGCATCGTTCGATGCGTTCGACAACCCGCTGGCAAAGATCGCCGATGGTCTGGTCGAGCGCTACATGGCCAAGATGGACGTGCTCGATTACGGTGGAGCCAAGGACGAGGTCATGGAGCTCATCCACGCCGCCAACCACTACATCGAGGACTCCGAGCCTTGGGCACTTGCCAAGGACGAGGCCAAGGCTGACGAGCTGGCGTTTGTGATCTACAACCTGCTCGAGGCCATCCGCATTGCCGCTCACCTGCTGATGCCGCTCATGCCCCAGACTTCTGCCGAGGCTCTGCGCCGCCTGTCCTGCGAGGACGAGGCCGCGAGCGACGATCTCAAGGGCATTTGCGCTTGGGGCCTGCTTGCTGGTGGTCAGCCCGTCGAGAAGGGCGATCCGCTGTTCCCGCGTCTGGGCTAAGACGCCGCGCGCCATATCGGCAATTTGCTGTTTAGCTGTAAGGGCATGGCCGCCACGGTCCATGCCCTTTTGTTTCAAGACGCCGCCATCATGCTAAGGAGGCAACTATGACAACTTCGCCTTTGGCAAACCCCACGGCAACAAGGGAGCTGCTGGAGGAGTTTGGCCTTGCGACCAAGCATCGCCTGGGCCAAAACTTCCTGATCGACAACCATGTGATCGAGCGCATCTGCGAGCTTTCCGAGCTCACGGGCGATGAGCGCGTGCTCGAGGTTGGCCCGGGCGTTGGTACGCTCACGCTTGCGCTGCTGCAGGAGGCGGCGTGCGTCACGTCGATCGAGGCCGACCCCGAGCTCGAGCCGGTGCTCGACGCCCATGCCGCCGACTACGCCAACTTCCGCTTTATCATGGGCGACGCGCTCAAAGTGACGCCGGAGCAGATTGAGCAGGCCGCCGGTGGTGAACCCACGGTGTTTGTCGCGAACTTGCCCTATAACGTGGCGGCGACAATCATCCTGCAGTTCTTCCAGACGATGCCCGCGCTCAAGCGCGCCGTCGTCATGGTGCAAAAGGAGGTTGCCGATCGTATTGCCGCAACGCCGGGCAACAAGACCTATGGCGGCTACACGACAAAGCTCGGCCTGTATGCGCAGGTTACGGGTCGCTTTGAGGTGCCGCCGCGTTGCTTTATGCCGGCGCCGCACGTGGACTCGGCCGTCGTGCGTATCGACCGTGTTGACGGCGTGGTGCCCGAAGGACTCGACCGCGAGTTTGTGGCCCGCGTGATTGATGCTGCATTTGCTCAGCGTCGCAAGACCATTCGCAACTCCATGAGCGCCAACGGCTTTGCCAAGGACGTGCTCGATGCCGCCTTTGAGGCTTGCGGTATCGCATCCACCACGCGCGCCGAAACGCTTGATGTTGCCGACTTTGTCCGCCTGGCCCAGGAGCTAATCCATGACGCTTAATGCCGAACGCGTGACGTTTACCAAGAAAAAGAAGACGGTTGCTTGTCCCGTGCCCTTGGCGCCGCTTGCCGACACGCATGCGCATCTGCTTTCGTTTTGGGGCAAAGAAGTGCCCGAGACGCTCGTGCGCGCCAAAGCCGCGGGCGTCGACCTGTTGGTGACGATGTTCGACCCCATCGCTGACAAACGCAGCGTGACGGACTATAGCGACTGGCTCGTGCGCGAAATTCTGCCGATGCAGGATATCCCTCAGATCAAGTATCTTGCCGGCGTGCATCCGTATGGTGCGCCGGACTATACCGACGACGTTCACGCGCAGGTCGTTGCCGCACTCGATGACCCCTTATGCGCCGGTATTGGCGAAATCGGCCTGGACTACCATATGGACTATGACGACGATATCGCGCCGGCACCCCATAACGTGCAGATTGACTGCATGGCGCGTCAGCTCGAGCTTGCCGTGTGCCGTAACGTGCCGGTGGAGCTGCATCTGCGCCACGAGGACACGGACCATGGGCGTACCTCGCACGTGGACGCCTACAACGTGCTTCGTGAGGTGGGCGTGCCCCAGGCCGGTTGTGTGCTGCACTGCTTTGGCGAGGACCGCGCCACGATGGAGCACTTTGTGGGGCTGGGCTGCTATATCGCCTATGGTGGTGCGGCTACCTTTAAGCGCAACGACGACGTGCGCGAGGCATTCGCGGCAACCCCACTCGATCGAATTTTGTTCGAGACGGATTGCCCGTATATGGCTCCGGAGCCCATCCGCGGTCTTGAATGCGAGCCCGCAATGATCTCCATTACGGCAAACGCGCTGGTTAACGACCGTATCGATCGCACTGGTGAGGATGCCGAAACAATCGCGCAAGCCGCTTGGGAAAATGCCTGCAAACTTTTTCAAAAATAGTTCTTGCGTTCGCGATGGCGCTCCGTTATTCTAATTCCTGCACGCGGGCGTGGCGGAATTGGCAGACGCGTACGGTTCAGGTCCGTATGGGGGCAACCCCATGAAGGTTCAAGTCCTTTCGCCCGCACCATTAAATGAAAGAGCTCCCAGCAATGGGAGCTTTTTTGTTATGTACGATCTCCTTGTACGGGTATCCTAATGCCAACGTGTGCCTATCAGAGGAGAGACCATGCTGTTGTCCGGTATCATCGCCGCCCTTACCAGCCTTTTGATTCCCATCATCATTCTGTTGCTACTGCTTCCCAACGCCTGCTATGTCGTTGAACAACAGCATGCCGTGATCATCGAGCGCCTGGGCAAGTTTAACCGCATCGTCAACGCGGGCTTCCACATGAAGGTGCCCGTGATCGACCGCAAGGCCGCCACGGTGAGCCTGCGCACCATGAAAAACGGTTTTGGCATCGACGTTAAGACTCAGGACAACGTGACCATCGGCCTCGAGGTATCCGCTCAGTACCACGTGAGCTATGACATGGGCGCTGGCCCGGCAGATTCGGGCATCTACAAGAGCTACTACATGCTGCAGGAGCCCGTCGACCAGATGCGCGATTTCATCACCGACGCTCTGCGCTCTTCGATTCCCGTCTACACACTCGATGAGGTCTTTGCCAAGAAGGATGACATCGCCAAGGATGTCAACGCTACCGTTTCCGAGCAGATGGCCGCCTACGGCTTCACCCTCGTGTCGACGCTCATCACCAAAATCGCACTGCCGACCGAGGTTGAGAACTCCATGAACGACATCAACGCCGCCCAGCGCAAGCGCGCTGCGGCACAGGAGCTCGCTGAGGCAGACCGCATCAAGCGCGTCACCGAGGCGACCGCCGAGGCTGAGGCTATGGAAAAGGCGGGCGAGGGCATCGCCAACCAGCGCAAGGCCATCGCGCTGGGTATCAAAGATTCGCTCGAGATCATCCAGGAGACGGGCGTCGGCAATGACGAGGCCAACCAGCTGTTCATGTTTACGCAGTGGACCGAGATGATGACGGAGTTCGCTCGCACGGGTAAAACCTCGACGGTCGTGCTGCCGAGCGACTTTTCGCAGTCGGCCTCGATGTTCGAGCAGATGCTGACCGCCAGCAAAGTTCAAAACGATTCGAAGGAGTAGACGCGCGTGAAATACACCGTCGTTTGCGTCGGTAAGCTCAAGGAGCGCTTTTGGAAGGATGCCTGCGCTGAGTACACCAAGCGCCTAGGTGCCTATGCCAAGGTTGATATCCGCGAGGTGGCCGATATCGACCCGGCTAAGGCGGGCGGCGTGGATGCCGCGCGCGACAAGGAGGGGGCGGCGATTCTTGCTGCCCTGCCGTCTCGGGCGCATGTGATCCTGCTGGCTATCGAGGGCAAGGAGCGTTCGAGTGAGGAGCTCTCGGCGAGGCTCGACGATCTTATGCTGCGAGGCAGCAGCGACATTGCCTTTGTAATCGGCGGTTCGGACGGCGTGAGCGATGACGTGCGCGCACGAGCCGACGAGATGCTCAGCTTTGGACGCATTACCTTGCCGCATAACCTGGCGCGTGTGGTGCTGTTAGAGCAGATTTACCGTGCCTGCAAGATCAGTCGTGGCGAGCCGTATCACAAATAGGTCGGCAATACGAAACAGTGGCGTGGGACAATACCTTTCGTTTTGAGGAATGCGTCTGAAAGGACTATGCGATATGAAGATTGGATTTGTCGGTTTTGGCAATATGGCGAGCGCTATGGCCGATGGCTGGATCGCTGCCGGTGTAGCTGCGAGCGACATGTGCGCCTGCGCGGGTCGCTACGACGCACTGGTTGAGCGCTGCGAGGCGCGCGGCATGGTCGCTGTCTCTTATACACATCTGACGCTGC
>URVF01000020.1 GCA_900551185.1 uncultured Collinsella sp.
ATGCCTAGTCTCGTGGGCTCGGAGATGTGTATAAGAGACAGCAGATGAACCGTCTGACGGTCTTTATCGACCCCGATAATGCCGATTCGGACGATGCCTACAACCTGCAGCAGTCGCTTATCGCCGTTGGCTCGGGCGGCTTCTTTGGTAAGGGCCTGGGGCATGCGACGCAGTCGGCCGGCGGCTTTCTGCCTGAGTTCCACACCGACTTCGTCTTCGCCTTCCTGTCCGAGACCTTTGGCTTTTGCGGTTCCTTTTTGCTCCTGTGCCTCTACGTGCTGCTGATCTTTTCGACGATTCGCGTCGCCTTTAAGTGTGAGTCCCTGTTTTTGCGTCTTTCGTGTGTCGGCATCGTTGGCATGTGGGCATTCCAGACTTTCGAAAACATCGGCATGTGCATCGGCATGATGCCGATTACCGGTATTCCGTTACCGTTTATTAGCTTCGGTTCGTCTTCGATGATGATTCAGCTGCTGACGGTGGGTATCGTACAATCCATATGGCGGCATCGTTCGGGCGCCGCGTAACCGCTGGAGGGGTTTGCTATGAAAATTCCCGTAGATAAGCTGACCCGCGCTTTTAAGATGGGCGCGTCCGTTAAGAAGGATTCCGATACGCCGGTGCGCGTCTCGGTCTATCTGGATTCGTCCGCCTCGCGCTTTCTGGCCGAGACGGTGCGTGACGCCTTTGTGCCGCAGACGACCTCGGGCATTGTGCGCGTCGAGCGTCTGGGGGAGGAGCGAATTGCTCCAAAGACCGATACCGATGTGGTGCTGGTGCTCTCGTGTGGTTCCGACCACTTGGAGAGTGCCGTGCAGGAGCTCGTGATCGCCGGCGCGCCCGTGTGCGTGCTTGCCGAGTCTGCTGTGGAGGTGCCGTTTATCGAGGAGTCCACGCCCATGCTCGGCATGGTAGCGGCAACCGATAAGACGTATCTGCTCGAGACGCTTGCCCGCTGGATTCTCGATCGCACCGACAAGGAAACGGCTTTTGCGGCGAACTTTGCCTTCATGCGCATCGCGGCGGCCAACCGTATCATCACCTCGTGCGCGCTCACCAATATGGCGACCGGTGCGCTGGCGTTTTTGCCGGGCGCCGATTATCCCGTTATGGCGCTGGCGCAGGTGGGCATGCTCTTTGAGCTCGCTGCCGTCTTTGGACGCGGCATTAAGCCCGAGCGCGGCTACGAGGTCGCGGGCGTGCTTGCCGGCGGTTTTGTTATCCGCGCGGTCACCCGCGCACTCGTCAAGCAGACGCCGCATATTGGGTTTGCCGTCAAGGCGCTCACTGCCGCCGCGGGCACCTATGGCATGGGCCGTGCGCTCGTTTCGCTCTACGAGCGCGATGTCGACTACAGCCGTGCCAACGAGGTGGTCACTGCCACGTTCTCCCGCGTTCGCGATCTGGTGACCACGGTCGCGGGCGCTACCCGTCCTATGGCGTCCTATCAGGACGCATCAGATCTCGCTGCTTAGGGGTTTTCCGTTGCGCGTTGCATACCAAGATTGTTTTCATTTAATTGAGCCGCTGCTCGCCAAGGTCGAGAAGCCGAGCCGCTATATCGATCACGAGTGGGGCACGCTTTCCAAGGCCGATGCCGACTACCGTTGCTGCCTGATCTACCCGGATGTGTACGAGGTTGGTCTGCCCAACCAGGGCATCGCCATCCTCTACAACATCCTTAACCAGGCCGAGGGCATCTCCTGCGAGCGTGGCTATGTGCCGTGGCCCGATATGGGTGACGCCATGCGCGAGGCGGGCATTCCGCTGCTCTCGCTCGAGGGTGCAGCGCCGGTCGCTTCGTTTGATATCGTCGGTCTGCATGTGCCGCACGAGATGGCGGTGACGAACTTCCTCGAGGCACTCGACCTCGCTAGCATTCCACTGTTGGCGGCCGACCGAGGCGAAGACGACCCCATCATCATCGCCGGCGGCCCCTCGGTGTACAACCCCGAGCCGTACGCGGCCTTCTTCGATGCCATCCTCATCGGTGAGGGCGAGGAATCGCTGCTCGAGACCTGCCAGCTGCATCGCCGCCTGCGTGACGAAGGGGTCCCGCGCGCGCAGATTGTTGAGCAGCTTGCATCCATTGCCGGCAACTACGTGCCGTCGCTCTATGAGGTTCGTCACGACGAGCCCTGCTCGCCGCATGGCTACACCGTGCCGCGTGAAGGCAAGGATGCGCCGACCGTGGTCCACAAGCGCGTCGTTGAGGATTTCGGCGCCACGAATCCGCTGTCGCAGTCGTGCGTGCCCTATGCGCAGCTGGTTCACGACCGCCTGTCTATCGAGATCCTGCGCGGCTGCGCCCGCGGCTGTCGTTTTTGTCAGGCCGGCATGACGTATCGCCCAGTGCGCGAGCGCTCGGCCGACCAGATCGTCTCGTCGGTGATTCAGGGTCTGGAAAAGACTGGCTATGACGAGGTGTCGCTGACCTCGCTCTCCACGACCGACCACTCCTGCATTCGCGACGTGCTCGGCAGGCTCAACCGTCGCCTGGAGGATACGGGTATTCGCGTGTCTATTCCGTCGCAGCGCCTGGATTCGTTTGGCGTGGATATGGCCGAGTCGGTTGCCGGCGAAAAGAAGGGCGGCCTGACGTTCGCGCCCGAGGCCGGCAGCCAGCGCATGCGCGACATCATTAACAAAAACGTGACCGAGGAGGACCTGGACCGTGCGGCCAAGGCGGCCTTCGAGGCCGGCTGGAACCGCATGAAGCTCTACTTTATGATGGGCCTTCCCGGCGAGCGCGACGAGGACATCGTGGCCATCGCCAATCTGGCCGATCACGTGCTGGAGCTCGGTCGTTCCGTGGTGCCCAAGGCTCGTCGCGGCTCGATCTCGGTGTCCATCTCGGTTTCGGTCTTTATCCCCAAGGCTGCCACGCCGTTCCAGTGGTGCCCGCAGCTCGACTACGACGACGTCAAGCGTCGCCAGAAGCTGCTTATCACGAGCGTTCGCAACCGTGCCGTCCGCGTTCATTACCACGATGCCGAGACCTCGCTCATCGAGGCCGCACTGTCCCGCGCCGGTCGTGACATGACGCCCGTCATCATCGACGCTTGGCGCTCGGGCTCTCGCTTTGACGCCTGGGTAGAGCATTTCTCGCTCGATAACTGGAAGGAGGCTGCTGCCAAAAACGGCATCGACCTCAATGAACTCGTGCACCTGCCCTACGAGTTGGACTGGCGCCTGCCGTGGGAGCACGTGAGCCCCGGCTGCACACGCGGCTTTCTCGAGCGCGAGTACCGTCGCTCGCTCGAGGGCGTCACGACTCCCGACTGCACCCGCACGTCGTGCACCGGCTGCGGGATCTGCCCCACGCTCCACGCCAAGAATGTATTGATGGGTGATCGCGCATGAGTGAGCGCCTGACCGACAACCCCTCGCTCTTTAGGCTTCGTGTTCGCTATGGCAAGTGCGATCGCCTTAAGTACCTGGGCCATCTCGAAGTGATCCATACCATTGAGCGCATCGTGCGCCGTGCGGGACTTCCCTATGCCGTCACGCAGGGCTTCTCTCCGCACATGCGCGTGGGCTTCTCTTCGGCGCTACCGGTGGGTACGTCGTCGACATGTGAGTGGTATGACCTGTTTATGACCGAGTTCGTGGCGCTCGACGAGGCGTTTGGGCGCCTGGCTGCGGCGTCTCCGGCCGATCTGGCGCCCATCGAGGCGGCGTACATCGACGTGCGCACGCCGGCGTTGACGGCGCAGCTCACGCGCCTGTCGTATCGCATCGACCTGCATCTGGACCCCGAGGCGCCCGTAAGCGCCGACGAGGTGCATCGTGCGATCGACACGCTGCGCGCGGGCCATGGCATCGACTACGCGCGCGGAAAAAAGAGCAAGCGCTTGGATTTGGATCACACGCTCGTGGGCTATGAGCTCACGGCGGGGGAGCGCCCGGATCATTTGGTGCTCATGCTCGACACCCATGCTGACAACGAGGGCTCCATGCGTCCGGAAATTTTGCTTTCCGCTGCTGATGTTTTGTTGCAGGGCTTGACCCCGGGCGTGGATGCACCTATTGTTTCCACCGGTATGCAAGACCTCGTGACCATCTGCTCCTACGATGTCGAGCGTCAGAATCAAGCATGCGAGGACGACGAGGGCCGACTCGTCAGCCCCATACCTGTGCGAACTTGTGGATTTGCTCCACATACTCGTTGACGGGGGTATTTTCGCCTGCTACTATATTCGGCTGTTGCACTAACTGATGCATGAAGGGCAAGTAAACATGTACGCAATCGTTAACACGGGCGGCAAGCAGTACAAGGTCGCCACCGACGATGTCATCACCGTCGAGAAGATCGAGGGCAATGAGGGCGACAAGGTCACCCTGCCGGTTATCTTCCTCAACGATGGTAAGAAGATCGTCACCGATCCCGACAAGCTGGCCAAGGCCAAGGTTACCGCTCAGATCGTTGAGCAGTTCAAGGGCGAGAAGCAGCTGGTCTTCAAGTTCCACAAGCGCAAGCGCTATCGTCGTCTGAAGGGTCACCGTCAGCAGCTCACCAAGCTTAAGATCGTGAAGGTTCAGGCTACCTCCCGCGCCAAGAAGGCTGTCAAGGCAGAGGCTGAGGCTGTTGCCGAGGCTCCCGTCGCCGAGTAGATTACACTCGTAACGAAAGAGTAGGTATACACAATGGCACACAAAAAAGGACTCGGTTCCTCCCGTAATGGCCGTGACTCCCGCGGTCAGCGCCTTGGCACGAAGCGCTATGCCGGCCAGACGGTAACCACGGGCACGATTCTCGTCCGTCAGCACGGCACGCACATCCACCCGGGTGAGAACGTTGGCCGTGGTAAGGACGACACGCTGTTCGCGCTGGTCGACGGTACCGTTGAGTTCCACAAGGGTATCAAGCACAGGGTCAGCGTACGCCCGCTCGCGAACGCGTAATTCACCCTTCATAGAGCACATATGTGGGAGGCACTTGAGTTTTAGGATTCAAGGGTCTCCCTCTTTTTTGTAGGAGGCGATTCTGTTGTCACAGTTCACCGATATCAGCCGCATTAACGTGTGCGGCGGCGACGGCGGAGCCGGATGTATGTCGTTTAGGCGCGAGGCATTTGTCCCCAAGGGCGGCCCCGATGGCGGCGACGGCGGTCGTGGCGGCAATGTCGTCATCCAGGCCGATGCTCAGCTGTCTTCGCTGATCGATTACCGCTTTAAGCATCACTTCCGCGCCGAGCGCGGCACGCACGGGCAGGGTGCCCGTCGTAACGGCAAGAGCGGCGAGGACCTGATTCTCAAGGTCCCTATGGGCACCGTGGTGCGCGAGCTCGACCCCGAGACGCAGACCCCGATGTTCGAGATTGCCGATCTGGTGCATGATGGCGAGCGCGTTGTCGTGGCCCCTGGTGGCGCCGGTGGTCTCGGCAATACGCACTTTGTGACGTCGGTGCGCCGCGCGCCCGCGTTCGCCCAGCTGGGCGAGCCGGCCGAGGAGCACTGGATTGAGCTCGAGATGAAGCTTATGGCTGATGCCGCGCTCGTGGGCTTTCCCTCGGTGGGTAAGTCATCGCTCATTGCGCGCATGAGTGCCGCCCGCCCCAAGATCGCTGATTACCCGTTTACCACGCTCGTGCCGAACCTCGGCATGGTGCGTGCCGGCGAATATTCTTACGTCGTTGCCGACGTCCCCGGTCTCATCGAGGGCGCGAGCGAGGGCAAGGGCCTGGGTCACCAGTTCCTGCGCCACATTGAGCGTACGGCCCTAATCATGCATGTCGTCGACATGACGGGTGGTTTTGAGGATCGCGATCCGGTCGAGGACTATCGCATCATCAACCGCGAGCTCGAGCAGTATGGCGCCGAGCTTTCGGAGCGTCCGCAGATTGTCGTTGCCAACAAGTGCGACGCGCCGGGCACGGCCGATAAGATTGCCGACCTCAAGCGTGCAGCGCTCGACGATGGCCATATGTTCTTTGCCGTGTCTGCCGTGACGGGCGCCGGCCTCAACACGCTGATGCTTGCCGTGGGTGAGCAGGTGGCCAAGCTCCGCGCCGAGCTGGCGGTCTCCGATGAGCCGGTCGACCTGCGCGACGATGAATGGGAGCGCCGTCGCCTGCAGCGAGAGAAGCGTTTCCGCATTGTCCAGGAAGAGCCCGGTGCCTTCCGCGTGGTCGGTCGTGCCATCGAGCGCATGGTCATTCAGACCGACTGGGAAAATGAGGAAGCCGTCATTTACCTGCAGCATAAGTTTGCGCGTATGGGTGTTGACGATGCGCTCGAGAAGGCCGGTTGCCGTGCGGGCGACGAGGTCCGCATTTGCCAGCGCGCCTTTGACTTTGAGGGCGCCGAGGACTTCTCGGAGTACGAGGAGCTCGAGGATGCTGGCGAGGACGTTGCCGTTGAAGCCATTGACGTGGCCGATGCTGCGGATGAGGGCGTCGAGGTTGTCGATGCGACGGATGCAGCGGATGCCGCGGGCGATACCGAGACACCGGAGGGCGAGTAAGCCATGTCGCTGCGCGGTGGAATCGGTCTGCCCGAGCTTCCTCTAGAGGACGGGCAGGAGTTTAGGCTCGGCATTATGGGTGGCACCTTTGATCCCATCCATTACGGGCACCTGGTGACCGCCGAGCAGGCGCGCGAGTCGCTCGACTTGGACGCTGTGCTCTTTATGCCGGCGGGTTCTCCTGCCTTTAAGCTTGACAAGCCGGTGACGCCTGCCGAGGACCGTTATGCCATGACGGTCCTCGCCACCGCCGCGAACCCGGCTTTTTTGGCGAGCCGGTTCGAGATCGACCGCCCGGGCGTAACCTATACGGCCGATACGCTTCATGCCCTTCGCGACTTTTACCCGCCGCAGGTAAAGCTCTACTTTATTACGGGCGCCGACGCGATCATCGATATCGTGACCTGGCATGATGCCGAACGAATCGCTGAGCTTGCTACCTTTATTGCGGCGACACGACCGGGCTTTGATATCGATACGGCGCGTGCCCGAATCAAAGAGTCGGGGCTGCCGTTCGACGTGCGCTATATTCAGATTCCAGCGTTGGCGATCAGCTCGACGAACATTCGTAAGCGAGTTGCCCGCGGTATGAGCGTGCGCTATCTTACGAGCGAGTCCGTGCTCGGCTACATTCGCAAACGCAGGCTATATGCCGATTTGGGCCAAGAAGATTTTGAGTGATGGGGGTCTACGTTGTCGGTAGAGGATCAGTTTGAGGGCGATGAGCGCGCGCTGCTCAAGCGCATTCAAGAGCTGCTCGATGTTCGCATGAAGGATAAGCGCAAGCGCTATGTGCATTCGCTGGGTGTTGCCGAGACCGCACTTCATCTGGCCGAGGTCTACGGCGTTGACCGCTTTGATGCCGCTGCCGCCGGCCTGATCCATGACTGGGACAAAGTGCTCTCCGACGACGAGCTGGTCACGCGCGCTCTGCATTACGGCATTAAGATTGCCGGCTCTCCTTCCGCCGCGACGCCGCTTTTGCATGGCCCTGTTGCCGCCTATGAACTTCCGCAGCTTTTTCCCGAGCTGTCTCCGGCAGTCTTTCAGGCTGTCGACCGTCACACCGTGGGCGCTTGCGACATGACGCCGCTCGATATTGTGGTCTTTGTTGCCGATGCCATCGAACCCAACCGCCACGGCGATTATGCCCATGCGCTGCGCAAGATGGTGGGGGAGTCGACGCTCGATGAGTTGTTCTTCTCCTGTTTTGCGCAGGGTCTGGTCTATGTGATCCAGTCCGGGCGCTATCTTTATCCCACGGCTATTACGATTTACAACCATTACGCCCAGCTGCGCTAGCTCGGGCTGTCTAGAAAGAGGTATTCCATGGCCGACGAGACCATGACCGACGAGCAGATTCTTGAAGGCGTGGAGCACAAGAGCTTCGCCGCCACGTCCGACCGCACTGCCGCCTCGCTGTCCGCGAGCGGTGTCGCCGCCGAGGATGTCGCCCGCGCCGCCGCGCAGGCCGCCTACGACAAGAAGGGCGAGGACGTTCAGGTGCTCGACCTGACCGAGCTTTCCGATGTGTGCGACTACTTTGTGCTTGCCACCGGTGCCAACAACCGCCAGGTCGATTCAATTGTCGACGAGATCGAGGAGAAGGTCGCCGAGGCTTGCGGCGAGCATCCGTTCTCCATCGAGGGCCGCGAGCAGAAGACTTGGATGCTCATGGACTACGGTTCGGTTGTCGTCCACGTCTTCACTCCCGAAGCCCGCGACTTCTACCGCCTCGAGAAACTCTGGGGCGACGCTCCCCAGCTCCCCCTCAATCTCCTCTAGTAGCTCATTTGAGACGGGGTTTAGCTACCCTCACGCATATCGCCGGGCAGTTGCGGTTTTCCGCAGCTACCCGGCTTTCTTTTTGCCTCAGGGACTAATCGTCGAAGCGGGATTGGCGGCCGAAGGATAGGGCGGTGTCGCCGAATTTGTCTCGGACGGCGTCGATGGCGACGGAGAGGTCGCGGCGGTCGCTGGATTGGGCTCCGCGGTCATCGATCTCGCAGAACAGGTCAGTCTGGATGCCGCCTTGGTGGTCGAAGTCGCTCATGCCGATGCCCGCCAAGCGAACATGCATGCCATCCTGCCAGATGTTGTCGAGCAGTTCGAGTGCAACCGCCACGAAGATGTTCTCATCGTCGGTCGGATGAGGCAGCCGGCGCTGTGCCGTACGCCCGCTGCCATACGAATACTTAAGCTTGAGCGTTACCGTGGCACCCGTCAGCCCCTGACGGCGCAGGCGGCGTCCCACTGACTCTCCCAACAGTGCAATCGCCGCCTCAATATCCCCACGCTCAGTTAAATCTTTAGCAAAGGTGCGTTCATTGCTGACCGACTTGACCTCGCGCTCTTCATCGAGGCTCGTGACTTCGGAGATTTCGAGTCCCAGCGCACGCTGGCGCATGCGTTCGCCGTTGACGCCAAAAATAGAGGCCAAGGTGGATTCCGGTGCACGTGATAGCTCGCCGAGGGTGTAGATGCGCATGCGGCGCAGTCGCTCCTCGGCCGAGCGCCCGATGCCGCTCATGGCAGATACCGGCAGCGCGGCCAAAAAGCGCTGCTCGGTTCCGGGGCGCACGATGGTCAGCCCAAACGGCTTATCCCGCTCGCTTGCGATCTTTGCGACCGTCTTGTTGCAGCCCACGCCAATGGAACAGGTCACTCCCAGTCCTGCCACGCGGTCGCTTATACGTCGCGCAACCAGCAGCGGGTCTTCGGGCGCAAAGCGACCCGGTGTGATATCGATAAAGGCTTCGTCGATGGATACGCGCTCCACGCGCGGCGTCTCCTCGGCAAGAATCGCCATGACCTGCGCGCTCACCTCGCGGTAGCGATCAAAATGCCCATGCGTCCAAATGGCTTGCGGGCACAAGCGCCGCGCCTCGGCCGAGGCCATGGCAGAGTGCACGCCAAAGCGACGTGCCTCATATGAACACGTGGACACGACGCCACGCGAATCGGCGTCTCCGCCCACGATGAGCGGCTTTCCTCGCCATTCGGGATGATCGAGCATTTCCACGCTCGCAAAAAACGCATCAAGGTCCATCAGGCCCACCGCCGGACCCGTCCAGGGAGGCGGCGTGACGCCCATGGCATCCTCATAACCGTATGTATGTTCGCGTCTTTCCATGTCATGAGTATACCGCGCAGCTCATGTGGGGTGCGTGTATGTGCTTGCAAATCCCGAATTCTTGTCTAAGATATGGATTTGCCCTCGACTACACCGAAGAAGTTGGTCTCACGGACTTCACCTGCCCGCGTCGATGGCGTATTATGTTCAACTGTTTGTTTGTAGTTGCAGCCTAAAGCTGCTTGGTTGGAGGAGTTTCCTTTGGCAGTCAAGATTCGCCTTGCTCGTCACGGCGCTAAGAAGCGTCCGTACTACCGTGTCGTCGTCGCCGATTCCCGCGCCCCGCGTGACGGTCGTATCATCGAGGAGGTTGGCCGCTACAACCCGATGACCGCCCCCAAGACCATCAACCTCGACCTCGAGAAGATCGCCGACTGGCAGTCCAAGGGCGCTCAGCTCACCGACGCCGTCGCCGCTCTGGTCAAGGCCGCCAACGAGGGCGAGAAGACTGAGACCGTCGTCAAGAAGTCCAAGAAGCAGCTCGCCAAAGAGGCCGAGGCCGCTAAGGCTGCCGCTGAGGCCGCTGAGGGCGCCGAGGAGTAAATCGTGCCTGAGGTTGACGCTGCACAGCTCGAGGGTGAGGCAATGCTCTCAGATCGCATCGCCGATCTCGTCGAATATTTCGTTGTTCAGATCGTCGACGACCCGGATTCCGTGAGCCTTGAGGTCATCGATGGTGACGACGCCTCTACGATTGAGGTTTCGGTCGCCGAGGATGACGTCGCTAAGGTCATCGGCCGTCGTGGCCGTACCATCAAGGCCATTCGCACGCTCGCCCGTGCACTGGCCGCTCGCCTCGACACTGCTGTCGAGGTAGAGGTTCTGGGCTAGGACCTTGAGGTCCCAGTACAAAAACATCGCCCGTGTTGTCAAGCCGCACGGAAGGAAGGGGGAGGTCCTCGCGCAGCCGCTGCGGGGGCTTCCTTCTGTATTAGAGCCGGGTATGCGCGTCGCCCTGACGCCGCCGGCGCTCAAGCGCGACCGCTTTTGCACGGTCGTGTCCGTCACCGATACGGGCGATGGCGATCTGGTCTCGTTTGAGGGCATTGACGACTTGACGGCCGCCGAGGGCATCACGGGATGCTACGTGCTGGCAAATCGTGACGATTTTGAGCTCGATTCGCTCGACGCTGCCTATACCGACCTGATGGGTCGCGAGGTGGTCGACGAGCGCTTCGGTTTACTCGGCACGATCGTCGAGATCATGTCGACGCCCGCTAACGATGTTTGGGTTGTTGAGGGTGATCGGTACGGCGAGGTACTGATTCCCGTGATCGAGCAGGTCGTGCTCGATCTTCCCGATGCAGGAACAATTTCCGTCCACGTGATGGACGGCCTGATCGATATGGACAAGTAGGGAGGACAACATGCTGATTGAGACCCTTTCGGTCTTTCCCGAGATGTTTGAGCCCGTCATGTCCACGTCGATTTTGGGCCGCGCCCGCAAGGCCGGCCTTTTTGATTTTAAGGCGTATAACCTGCGCGACTGGACGCACGACCGCCATCGTACCGTCGATGACGAGCCGTACGGTGGCGGACAGGGCATGCTCATGAAGGTCGAGCCTATCGCAGAGGCCATCGAGGCCATTAGCGCAGAGGGTCCCAAGCCCACGGTTGTGTTCTTCACCCCCTGTGGCGAGCCCTTTACGCAGCATGTGGCCGAGCGCCTGCTCAAAAGTGAGCGCCTGCTGTTTGTGTGCAGTCGCTACGAGGGCGTCGACGAGCGCGCGTATGCGTATGCCGATGAGCGTCTGTCGATCGGCGACTACGTGCTCACGGGCGGCGAGCTTCCCGCTATGGTCGTTGCCGATGCTGTCGTACGCTTGATTCCCGGCGCCCTGGGCGACGAGATGAGCAACGTCGACGAGTCGTTCTCGACCGCCGAGGACGGAGGACTGCTCGAGTACGCGCAGTACACCCGCCCCGCCGAGTTCAACGGCGAGGGCGTGCCGCCGGTGCTTGTGAGCGGCGATCACGCCAAGGTCGATGCCTGGCGTCGCAAGAACGCCATCGAGCGCACCTGCCGCTGGCGTCCCGATCTGATCGAGACAGCGCGGCTCACGCCCGAGGAGCGCGCTTACGCGCAGGAGATTTTGGACGCTTCGTATTCGCAGAGCGAGGAGTGAGAATGGTTCCATCGCAGCATTCCGCGTTGAGGGGCGCTTTTGAGTGGATCGCGGTCATCGCGATCGCACTGGTCGCCACCTTCTTGATTCGCTCGTTTGTGGTCGAGCCCTTTGTGGTGCCCACCGGCTCCATGGAGTCCACGATCGAGATTGGCGACCAGATCCTGGCACAAAAGGTGAGCCTCGAGCTCGGTCAGCCCGTCAAGCAGGGCGATATCGTGGTGTTTCACAACCCCGATGGCACCTCCGAGCATGATGTTCTTGTCAAGCGTGTTATTGCCACGGCCGGCCAGACGGTCGACCTGCAGGATGGCAAGGTGGTCGTTGACGGCCAGGCGCTCGACGAGGACTATACGACGGGCATGAGCTGGCCACTTTCGGTCCAAGCGCCCGGCGCTCAGGTAAGCTATCCCTACACCGTTCCTGACGGGTGCGTGTGGGTGATGGGCGACAACCGCGAAAACTCTGCCGACTCACGCTACTTTGGTCCCGTCGATCGCTCTGATTTGATCGCTGTGGCGCTTGTGCGCTACTGGCCGCTCAACCGCATCGGCGCTATCGACTAAAAACCGCTATAGTACAGTACCTAACCGTGTAATCGTTTCGACGAGGGGATATTAGAGGCATGAACGCTTCATCGCTTTCCTTCCAAGACATCATCCTGCGCCTCCAGCAGTACTGGGGCGAGCAGGGCTGCGTCATTATGCAGCCCTATGACTCCGAGGTCGGTGCCGGTACCTTCCATACCGCGACCACGCTGCGCTCGCTCGGTCCCGCCGAGTGGCGCACCTGCTATGCGCAGCCCTGCCGCCGTCCCGCCGACGGCCGCTACGGCGAGAACCCCAACCGCATGCAGCACTACTATCAGTTCCAGGTGCTCATCAAGCCTTCTCCGGTCAACGCCCAGGAGCTCTACCTGGGGTCTCTTGCCGCTATCGGTCTGGACCCCAACGACCATGACGTCCGCTTTGTCGAGGACGACTGGGAGAGCCCGACGCTCGGCGCCTGGGGCCTTGGCTGGGAGGTCTGGCTCAATGGCATGGAGGTCACGCAGTTTACGTACTTCCAGCAGGTGGGCGGCATCGAGGTCGACCCCGTGCCCGTCGAGATCACCTACGGCCTGGAGCGTATCGCCATGTACGCCCAGGGCGTTAACTCGGTCTACGACCTGGTGTGGAGCTACCTGCCCGACGGCACGCCCATGACCTATGGCGACGTGTTCCTCGAGAACGAGCGCGAGTTCAGTGCCTATAACTTTGAGGTCGCCAACGTCGAGATGATGCGTCAGAAGTTTGACGACTACGAGGCCGAGTGCCATTCCTGCCTGGAGCGCAAGCTGCCGCTGCCGGCATATGACTGCGTCATGAAGTGCAGCCACGCTTTCAACCTGCTCGATGCTCGCGGCGCCCTGTCCGCGGTCGAGCGTGCCAACTACATCCTGCGCGTCCGCGCCGTCGCCAAGGCGTGCTGCGAGGCCTACATGGCCGAGGTCGCCGGAGTCAACGAGAATGCCGATCAGGAAGGCGAGGTGGCGTAAGCCATGGCAGACGCTAAGGATTTCCTGTTTGAGATCGGTACGGAAGAAATGCCCTCCGCACCGCTGAACAATGCCGTCAAGCAGCTTGGCACCATGATCGCCAAGGGTCTCGACGAGGCCGGTCTGGCCCACGGCGAGGTCCGTGTGATCTCGAGCCCGCGCCGCCTGGCTGCGCTCGTTGCCGACGTCGCCACCGCGACCGATGAGGTTCACGAGGTCAAGCGTGGCCCCGCGGCCAACATCGCCTTCGATGCCGACGGCAACGCCACTTTGGTGAACGGGGAAGAGACCTACACCTTCCCCGTAAAGATGGCGGGCTATGTCAAGCTGTGTGACGACGAAAATCTGTTCGATTGACGATCGACTGAAACCTATCGACTGCAACATATAATTGGGAGGAAACCAAAAAATGGCTACTGCAAACAACGAA
>URVF01000021.1 GCA_900551185.1 uncultured Collinsella sp.
TCTACACGCGTAAGATCGTCGGCAGCGTCAGATGTGTATAAGAGACAGGCGTTTTGCGAGGAGCTCATGGAGAAGGCCGGCGTTGTGGTGACGCCGGGCGCGAGTTTTGGTCCTTCGGGTGAGGGACACGTGCGCATGGCGCTGGTCCTACCGCCCGATCAGATCGCTTTGGCTGTCGAGGCCATTCGCGAGGCGGGCCTGTATTAGAAACCTATTTCGACTCGTCAATAGCTCGAAACCGATTTCGCGCAGTTATTTTACGAATACTGCAAACAATTTCGGTAAACGGTCGATTTTTGGCTGCGAATAGGGGCATAATCAAAGTCCCGATTGGATGTATTGGGATTACGACAAGCCGCTCGGGTCGTTCCCGGGCGGCTTGTTTGTGGAGAGAGATGGGAGTTTCTAATGGTTAACGAGAAGAAGGTCGCTATTGTCGGCTGCGGTTTCGTCGGTTCGTCTTCGGCGTTCGCACTGATGCAGAGTGGTCTGTTCTCCGAGATGGTCCTCATCGACGTGGACAAGAACCGTGCCGAGGGTGAGGCCCTGGATATCGCGCACGGCATGACGTTTGCCGAGCCGATGAAGATCTACGCCGGCGATTATTCCGATGTCGCCGACGCCGCCATGATCGTCGTCACTGCTGGCGCTGCCCAGAAGCCCGGTGAGACCCGCCTGGACCTGGTCAACAAGAACGTCAGCATCTTCAAGTCCATTATTCCCGAGATTAAGAAGTCCGGCTTCGACGGCATTCTGCTAATCGTCTCCAACCCGGTTGATGTTCTGACCTATGCTGCCATCAAGATGTCTGGCCTGCCCGAGGGCCATGTCATCGGCTCCGGCACCGTGCTCGACACCGGCCGCCTGCAGCAGATGCTTGGTGCCCACGTCGAGGTTGACCCGCGCGATGTCCAGGCCTATGTCATGGGCGAGCACGGCGACTCCGAGTTTGTCGCTTGGTCCAGCGCTCAGGTTGCCGGCGTTCCGCTGAACACCTTCTGTGAGCTTCACGGCCACTTGGAGCATGAGGCTGCCGAGAAGCGCATCGCCGAGGACGTCAAGAACTCCGCCTACACCATCATCGAGAAGAAGCACGCCACCTACTATGGTGTCGCCATGGCCGTCAAGCGCATCTGCACCGCCGTTATGCGCGATGAGCAGACCGTTCTGCCTGTCTCCTCGCTCATGGTGGGCGAGTATGGCCTGTCCGATCTTGCCATCTCCATGCCGACCGTCGTTGGCCGCGACGGCGTTGTCTGCCGCGTCCCCGTGCCGCTGAACGACGACGAGCAGCATGAGCTCACCGTCTCCGCCAAGGCCCTCAAGGACATCATCGACAGCGTCGATTTTTCCTGCTAAATCAAGCTCGCTAGAGCGAAAAGCTACAATGAAGGCGTCCGGGTCCACACGGCCCGGGCGCCTTTTTGGTGCAAAGTAACCTGACTCCAATGCACCATAGTTGATGGGAGGGCCATGTCGGATTCGCCTAATTTTTTGACCTATGCCCAGACGGCGTTTGATCCGTTCGAGGAGCGGCCGTTCTGCGCGGTGGATAGCCTCGTCTTTGCGTGGTTGTCCAATTTGCGTTTGCCGGGTGATATGGCGGAGCTGACGAACTGGCAGGGCCTAGACGTACGCGAGCTGCTGCGTGCCGAGTGCTACCGGGACATGATTGACGACTTGTGGGATCCGGAGGGGAGTCGTGCCCTGTTGGAGGCTGTGGCAGCAAGCCCTCGCTACCGTGGCGTTCGTGTTTGCGGCTATCGTAGCGTGAGTGATGCCGAGACAACGGAGCAGTTTGCGGCCATGACGTTCCGATTTCCGGCGGGGTTTAGCTATCTTGCCTTCCGGGGGACCGACAGCACGATTGTGGGCTGGAAAGAGGACTTTAACATGGCGTTCCGGTGTCCTGTGCCGGCCCAGGAATCCGCGGCGCGTTATGTGGACGAGGCGGCGGATGCGATTGACGGGCCGCTTTTGTGCGGAGGTCATTCCAAGGGTGGAAACCTTGCGGTGTACGGTGCGGCGATGTGCCCCGATGTCGCCCGTGAGCGAATCGAACGGGCGTATTCCCATGATGGTCCGGGCTTCGTCGAGGAGTTTCTGAGCGGCAACGCCTTCGCCGATCTATCCGGTCGAATCGACAAGACGCTACCTCGGTCGTCGATCTTTGGCATGATGTTCGAGACACAGGAGGACTATGCCATCGTTGAGAGCACCGAGTTCAGCCTGCTTCAGCATAATCCCTTTAGCTGGGTGGTTGATGGTTGCGACTTCGTATACTGTGAGCGCCTGTCCGCCGGTGCTCGATACGTCGATGGCTCCATTCGCGAGATGCTGCTTGCAGTGTCACCTAGCGAGCGCGAGCGTTTTGTAGATGCGTTGTTCTCCGTGTTTGAGGCTACGGACGCCGAACGGTTTGCGGATATCGCAGGAAATCTGCGTGAGAGTCTGCCCGTGATGCTCCAGGCTGCGCAAGGCTTTGACAAAGATACGCGACGCTTTATCTCGCAGACCATCGTGGCGATCCTTAAATGCGCACTGTTGCCCAAACGACCCCAGATCGACGTGCCCGCTGCCGGCAAGAGTTTGGCAGAACAGCTCGAGGCTTGGCAGTCCGAGCTCCTGCGCTAGCCATTGATACAAAGCAACCTGTCCCCGATGCGCCAATCTTCGATGCGCCTGGGGCGGGCTCGACCGCTATACTGGTTCGTGCCGAAATCGATCTAGAACGGAATGCCGTATATGAAAATCAATCACGCGATTCTGCATATCCTGGACTTTGACTCTGCCGTCAACGTCATGAGCCAGCGAGAGCTCGATATCGAGAGCCGTACCGTGCGCAACTTCGTGACCACGCATCTGCGCCGCGCACGCACCTCGGCCGACAATAAACGCGCCACGTTTGCCGAGAACTCCGCATTCGGCGGCGAGCTCAAGGGCTATTTCTTTGGTGAGCGTGAGTTCGTGGACCTGTCTCAGCAGATTGCGGAGTTCATCTCTTCCGAACTTACCAAGGCCGAGAAAGCCGAGTCCACTGACGTGCTTGTGGCGGACTTTGATGACGATGAGGATGCCCGCTGGTTTGCCGTGATGCTGCTGGGCTCCAAGCAGGCTTTTATGCACGAGGTAGGTCGCGAAGAGGGCGAGGTGCGCAACGACATTGCGCGCCACTACGCCATTCTGCCGAATCCCTCGCAAAAGGTGCCGAGCTATGCAATCGTGCGTGCAAGCACCATGGAGATCGGCTATGTGGACAAGAAACGCAAGATCGCCGGCGAGGACCGTATGCTTATCCCCGATGGCCTGCTGCAGTGCGACACGGGCGTATCGGGCAAGGAGGTCATCGACACCGTGACGCGTGTGGTCGAGGAAGTCGCCGAGGAGCACGGTGCCAATACGGCCGTAGCGCTCGCCAAGGTTAAGGCTGCTGTTGCCGAGAAGGTCGAGGATGACGAGGAGCTGCCGCCTTGGGATATCGTCGACGAGGTCTTTGAGGACGAGCCGGTCATCAAGGAGAGCGTGCGCGCGGCACTGACCGAGGAGAAGGTGCCTGAGCGTGTGCCCGTGGAGCGCAAGCAGGTCGAACGCGCGGCGGTGCGCAATCATAAGATCCGTACCGACACGGGTATCGAGATCAGCTTCCCGGCCGAGATGGGTTCCAACTCCGAGTACATCGAGTTCGTCAATGAGCCTAACGGCCTCATCTCCATCGAGCTCAAAAATATCGGTAGCATCGAGAATCGATAAGTTGCGTTGCGCCTACAGCGAGAAAGCAAAGGCCGAAGCCCTTCGGGACTTCGGCCTTTTTTGTTTTCGGCTTGGTTGCTGACATTACCCCGCAGGTTGAGCACACGTCAGCGAAAACGCCCCTAGGCGAGCAAGGTGACGCGAAAGAGGAGGGCATTGACCTTCTGGTCATGCCCGACGATTGAACGTCAGATTGCCGCCTAGGGGCGTTTGCAGCGTCGGGTCGTTACGGCGTTTGGTAAAACGCCGTAACTATTAAAGCTGGCGCAGGCCCTCTTCCAGGCCGGTCTTGCTGTCGGTCTTCTCGTCGCGCATCTTGATGACGCGGGCGGGGACACCGGCCACGACGGCGCCGGCGGGGACGTCCTCGACGCACACGGCGCCGGCGGCAACTACAGCACCCTTGCCCACGTGCACGCCTTCCAGGACCACGGCGTTTGCGCCGATCATGACATCGTCCTCGATGATGACGGGCGTGGCGCTGGCGGGCTCCACAACGCCTGCCAGCACGGTGCCGGCGCCGATGTGGCAGTTCTTGCCCACGGTGGCGCGACCGCCCAGCACGGCGCCCATATCGATCATGGAACCCTCGCCGATAACGGAGCCGATGTTGATGATGGCGCCCATCATGATGACGGCACGGTCGCCAATCTCGACGCGGTCGCGGATAATCGCGCCCGGCTCGATGCGGGCGTTGATGCCCTTAAGGTCGAGCATGGGCACGGCGGAGTTGCGGCAGTCATTCTCGACATCGTAGTAGTCGATGGAGTCGGCATTGGCATCGAGGATGGCCTTGAGCTCATCCCAGTCGCCAAAGACGGTCTTGCCGCGACGGCCGCCGTAGACATGTGCGTCGCCCCAGGCAACCTTCATGCCGGGCTTCTCGCGCACGTACAGCTTGACAGGTGTCTTTTTGGGCGCGGTGGCGATGTAGTTGATAATCTCCTGGGCATCCATCTCGGCTGCGTTACTCATATGCTGTTTCTCCTTTGCGTGGATACGGTTGATACCTGGTTAGGCAAACATGACCTGGTCGAAGGTGTAGAAGCCGGGGTCGCGGGTGACGAGCTTCTGGGCGGCGGCCAGGGCGCCGTTGACGAAGATCTGACGGCTCGTGGCGCGGTGGGTGAGCGTGACCTCCTCGTCCTGGCCAAAGAAACTCACTTCGTGGACGCCGGCGACAGTGCCACCGCGCAGCGAGTGCATGCCGATCTCCTTGGGATCGCGCGCGCCGCACATGCCCTCGCGTCCGTAGACGGGGTGGTAGCCTGTCTCGGGCTCGGCCTCGACTACGGCGTCGAGCAGCAGCTTGGCAGTGCCGCTGGGGGCGTCGACCTTTTGGTTGTGGTGTGTCTCGACAATCTCGCAGTCAAAGCCGGGCAGCTCACGCGTGGCCTGGGCCACTAGATGACGCAGGGCTGCGATGCCGATGGAGTAATTGCCCGAGTGCATAACGCGGGTGTTCTGGCCCAGCTCACGCAGGCGGTCCATCTGCTCGGGGGTGTAGCCTGTGGTGCCCGAGACCAACGCCGCGCCCGTGCGCTCGACATAGGCGACGACGGCGTCAAAGGTCACGACGTTCGAAAAGTCGATGATGATGTCTGCTGCCGGGGCGCTCTCGAGCTCGGACAGATCAAAACCGATCTGGGCGACGATATCAAAAACGGGCTGCCCGCCGGCGTCGACAATGCCTTCGGCGGTAGTGCGGATGAGCGAGCCCATGCGGCCCGTTCCCATAATGACGGTCTTAATCAAGCAGACCAGCTCCCTTCAGGGCATCGGTAAGTGCAGAGCGCGTGTCGTCTGCCATGGGGCACAGCGGCATGCGGTAGTTTGCCTCGATCATACCCATCTGGGCGAGCGCCTCTTTGACGGGGATGGGGTTGACCTCACTAAAAAGGGCATTGATGAGTGGCTGGCCGGCAATTTGGATATCGCGGGCACGCGCCACGTCACCGTCCAGATAGGCGCGGCACATGTCATGCACGAGCTGCGGCTGCACGTCGGCCCACACGCTGATGGTGCCCGAGGCGCCCAGGCTCATGAGCGGCACGGTAAGCGCGTCCTCGCCCGAGTACATGCGGAAGTCGTCGGACAGCAGGTGGGCGATCTTGGCCGCGTAGGCGACGTTGCCCGAGGCCTCCTTGATGCCCATGATGTTGGGGTGCGCGGCTAGGCGCTCTACGTTGCGCTCGCTGATACCGCAGCCGCAGCGGCCGGGGATGTTGTACAGGATGCAGGGGATGTCAACGGCATCGGCGACGGTCTTAAAGTGCTGATAGATGCCCTCTTCGTTGGACTTGTTGTAGTAGGGGGTAATGAGCAGCAGGCCGTCGGCTCCCAAGCCCTGGTAAGTAAGCGACTTGGTGAGCATGGTCTGCGTGGAGTTGGAGCCTGAGCCGGCGATGACGGGGACGCGTCCTGCAACATGCTTGACCACGGCGGCGACGACGGAGTTGTCCTCGTCATCGGTCATCGTGGCGCTCTCGCCGGTGGTGCCCAGGGTGAGAATGGCGTCGGTGCCATTTTGCAAGTGGAAATCGATAAGGCGCTCGAGTGCGTCAAAGTCGACACTGCCATCCTTTTTAAACGGCGTGACGAGGGCGACGATTGAGCCCTCGAGATTGCGGATGTCCATGTTCTTCTCCTTCGCGTCCGCGATCTGGATGCGTTTGTTCCATTGGGCGGCGACTGCCAGGCGCTCGTCTTGGGCGCGACGGCGGGCACTTTCGGCGCGCGACTTGGCCAGCAGCTCTCGGCCGCTCGGTAGCACGTCGAGCGTGGCAAAGTAATCGCCCGGGCGCTCGGCGCGGCGGATGAGGTCGGCCGCGCCATCGGGGCGCAGCAGGACCTCGGCGGAGCGCAGACGTCCGTTGTAGTTGTAGCCCATGGAGTAGCCATGCGCACCGGTATCGTGGATTACAAGCAGGTCACCCATGTCGATATGCGGCAGCTCGCGGTCGATGGCGAACTTATCGTTGTTCTCGCACAGATTGCCCGTGATGTCATAGGTGTTCGTGACGGGCGCCGTGGCCTTGTCGGCGCCGCCCGGCTGACCCATCACCGTAATGTGGTGGTAGGCGCCATACATGGCAGGGCGAATCAAATCGACGGCGCTTGCATCGACACCGATATAGTCCTTGTAGATCTGCTTCTCGTGGATAGCCTTGGTGACCAGACAGCCGTAGGGGCCCATCATAAAGCGGCCCATCTCAGTGCAGATGGCCACATCGCCCATGCCGGCGGGAACCAGGATCTCGTCGTATGCCGCGTGTACTCCCTCGCCGATGGCGCGAATGTCGTTGGCCTGCTGCTCGGGCAGGTAGGGGATGCCGACGCCGCCGGACAGATTGATGAAGGCGACGTGTGCGCCGGTCTCGCGCTCCAGGCGTACGGCAAGCTCAAAGAGGATACGCGCGAGCTCGGGGTAGTAGTCGTTGGTGACGGTGTTGCTGGCAAGGAATGCGTGGATGCCAAAGTCCTCGGCGCCCTTGGCTTTGAGCATGCGGAAGGCCTCGAAGAGCTGCTCGGTGGTCATGCCATATTTGGAGTCGCCTGGGTTGTCCATGATGCCGTTGGAGAGCTGGAACAGGCCGCCTGGATTAAAGCGGCAGCTGACCGTTTTGGGGATGGGTCCCGCAACACGCTCAAAGAACTCGATGTGGCTGATGTCGTCAAAGTTGACGATGGCACCCAGCTTGTCGGCGAGCTCAAAGTCGGCAGCCGGCGTATCGTTGGACGAGAACATGATGTCGTGTCCCGTGATACCCAGCGAGCGGGCGATCATGAGCTCGGTATAGCTCGAGCAGTCGCAGCCGCAGCCGTATTCGTTGAGAATGGAGATGGGCGCCGGGTTGGGGTTGGCCTTGACGGCAAAGTATTCCTTAAAGCCCGGGTTCCATGCAAAGGCGTCGCGCACTTCTTGCATGTTGCGGCGGATGCCTGCCTCGTCGTATAGATGAAACGGCGTGGGGAACTGCTCGACGATATGCTCGAGTGTCTCCTTGTCCACAAACGGCTGCTTGGCCGCATATGCCTCGTTGGGGGTCAATGCCATGTCCCGTAAACCTCGCTATCCAGACTGCGCCATCTGCGCATCGAATCCGCATAGCGTGGACCCAATGTCCGGATAGCGCTCCCGCATTGCTGCAGACAGTCCTGTGGGTGTTTCCCACAGGCCCACCAGGCTGTTCGTGCCCGAAAAACCCAGTTCGGCGGGTTTCGCCTCCCCACGGGGTCAAAGCCTGCTGGCTCGCCCGCGGTTCTTCGTGCCCGCGCCTCTATCAAGTGGTAAAGACCCTATCACGTTGCACTTTACCAAACAAGAGTATTTGTATATAACGTTTAAAAAATGCAGCAATATGCTGGAAACATGTGTGCCACAATCCTGTATCACAATAAGTTGCAACAGATGTGCCTTACGAAGGGATTCTCTATGACCGAGCTCCAAGAACTCCGTCGCTATCGCCGCGATCTCCATCGCATTCCGGAGCTCGATTTCGATCTTCCGCAAACCATTGCCTATATCGAGGGCGTGTTGGCACCGCTCGCTTGCGAGGTGACCCATCCGTGCCCCAGCTGCGTCTGCGCTTTCTTCGACGCCGGCGTTGGTGCCGCGCATGCCACAGCGATTCGCGCCGATATGGATGCGCTGCCCATCGCGGAGGCGACGGGAGCGGCCTTTGCCTCGACCCATCCCGGCAAGATGCACGCTTGTGGACATGACGGACACATGGCCATGGCGCTTGCGGCGGCAACCTTTGTCGACCGTACGATTCGCGAGCAGCCGGGCGCCATTAAGCGCAATGTGCTCTTTGTGTTTCAGCCGGCCGAGGAGACGACTGGTGGTGCCAAGACGGTGTGCGAGAGCGGCGTGTTCGAGCGCTACGGGGTGGATCGCATCTTCGGCTTCCACGTGTGGCCCGATCTGCCCGCCGGCACGTTGGCGAGCTGCTCCGGTCCGTTGCTGGCGCGTTCGAGTGAGACACACATTCATATTCACGGGACGAGCATCCATATCGCTAAGACCTATGGCGTTCCGGTCGAGGAGTCGCACGATGCGGCGCTGGCGGCTGCCAAGTTCTTGGTTGCCGAGCGCGAACTGATGGATGAGCTGGGTGCCGATGAGCCCTGCATTGGTAAGTTTGGTCTGCTGCAGGCCGGTACGGTTTGCAACGCGGTGGCGGGGGAGGCCCATGTTGCCGGCAGTCTGCGCGTGTTTACAGATGGCATGTTCGACCGCGCGCGCGAGGGCGTGCGCCGCGTGTTGGACGAGGCCTGCGCTGCAACGGGCTGCACGTATGATCTCGACTTTGCCGAGGGCTATCCGCCGGTCGACAACGACCCTGAGTTGTTTGCCCGGATCGCGCCCGCTCTGCCCGAGTTACAACTCGTGGACGAGCCGCTGCTGATCGCCGAGGATTTCGCGTTCTATCAACGCCATCTGCCGGGCGTGTTTTTCCTGCTGGGCACGGGTATGCCGGAGGACCAAGACAACCCGAGTGATTCGGATGGCTGCCCCGCCTATGCTACAAGCGCTCTGCATACCGATAGCATGCTCTTCGACGAGGAAGTCCTACTCAAAGGCCTCGATGTCTACAAACGATTGCTTTTGCTTGGCTAAGGCGCGAAGGACAATTTGTTCTAGAAAACACGAACAAACGTACGATATAATAGAGATGTAAGTCTATAGAAACGTTTGACGTTAATAACGTAAGGCGATACTATGATTGCATCGTAACGAGCGCTATCGGGTCTGTTTTGAGTGGAGACAGGAGATGGCTTGGAATGTCGAAATCGTCGATTATCACAAGTGATGAGACTTCGGCCGATTTGCTGTCGCCGGTGACTCCTGGTGAGCTTCTCAAAGAGGAGTTTCTTGTTCCCATGGGCATTTCTCAATATCGCCTTGCGAAAGAGACTGGGATTCCGGCTCAGCGTATCGGGCAGATTGTCTTGGGAAAACGTCGCGTGACGGCCGACACCGACCTTCGCCTTTGCCGCTACTTTGGCCTGACGGATGGTTATTGGCTGCGCGCCCAGATGGCGTTTGATCTCGAGGCGGAGAAGAGGCGCATCGAACCGGAACTGGATAAGATCGTTCCTGTCCAGCAGGCTATCGCATTGTAGCGTTCAAAGATGTTGAGGTTGGAGTGACGATGGGGCGACGCCGACAGACCGCCGTGTATAGTCCTGGTGGGTGCGGGTGCGGCTTGCTGCTGCTCCCGGTTATTGCTGTGAGTATAGGCGTGATGTTTGCACTTGCCGGGCTGGCTGCGGCGGCATTCGTGTTGCTGATTGCCACTATCGGCGTGACGATTTGGCTGTACCGTTCTCGCGAACAACGCCGCGCTAAGGGCAAGACCAATGTCGGATGGATCGTCTTTTTGGTTATCGCCTATCTGCTGAGCATCAGTTACCTGGCGTTCTTTATCTTGCTGCTGATCAGCACCTTTACTGGCGAATCCGTTACGGTGGGGTCGTGATTCGACGAGCTTCATGAGGATGAAGCGAGGGGGCCGACTCTGAATGAACCGCGCCCCGCATCAACAAGTTTCATTCGTTGTGTAGCAATCCGAATGTACAATTGTTTGGCGTGAGAGCACCACCGCCAGCAACACAGGGATGCAGGCCGCGATCGCCAGTCCCCGTTCCGGCTCATCGCAAAGGCGCGTCAACGTCGCGCCTGACCACAGCCATTTCCTGCTCGAGTTTGTAGGCTCGCTCGATTATTTTACATTGCATCAGTTCTGTTTTTCATAGCGTCAGCTATTGGCTTTACGAGTGGAAATGAAAGTTCTATGGCTATAGCATGGTTATGTCTTGGTTCTTCATTTCTTTGCTTGGGTTCGACTCATAAGAAAAGGGAAAACAATACAGATGATAAATAATTTCCTGCTTGTATTGTTGAAAAATCGGAATTTCAGGAGGTGTTTTTATGCCACAAATGAATAAGGGAGGAAAATTTATTTTCGGGAAATCACTCATTCGGACGGATGGAACATTGCGGATTCCACCGCAGGCAATGGAAGAATATCACATTGCAGATGAAGGAAAAGTATATCTTTTTACCGGAAGTAAGATTACCGGTGGCTTCTGCGTCACCCGGAAAGGCCTTTTGCATCCGTCAAAACTTGGTCACATTTTGGACGATACTCCACCGTTGCTTGACTACTCAGCAGGTTCTGGCGAATTTATCAAATACAAGGGGCGTTCCTACTGCTGGGTAGAGATTTCACAGGAGGGGCAAATTCTTCTTACGAAGAAAATGATGGATTTTTTGAAGGTGAGACCCGGAATGGAGCTGCTCTCTATCCGCAGTAGCGACATCGCGTTTACGATGGGAGCTAAAGGACCGCTATTGGAAAAAGCGGAAAACTATGATGGTGAAATTCCGCTTTTTTAAGTGTAACAATTCCAGTTTTAAAATTGAGAACGATGTTGGCAAGCCTCGAGGTGTCATCGGCGATGGACACGCGCTTCGTGCTCTTCTATATGGCAACCTTAGCTCTCAGCTAATGAATTCAAGTTTAATCCTTCCTACGATGTGCTGTGTGCCGGCGCGGTAGCCGGATCGTAGGAAGGATGCATAATGAAAAAGCTCGAAAACGAAGTGCTGCTGAGCCGTCGCGCTGCACTTGGCGCATTCGCCACCGTCGCCATGGGGACTGTCGGTCTTCTTGCCGGTTGTGGTAGCGATAAGGCGACCGTCACCGAGGACGCTGGCGATGGCGACAAGAAGGAAGAGGCGAAGAAGGAAGAGCAGTCTACGACTGACTTGGCGGTTGGTGCGACGGTGACCACGGCTGCCGGTCTTTCCGTCGTTGTCGATTCCGTCCAGCCCGGCCTCACAAATTATGACGGTTCGACCATGACGGGCATTCACGTCACGTACGTCAACAATGGCGATGAGGGCGCAGATTACAACATCTACGACTGGAAGGGCGAGGACGCCAACGGCGCTCAGCAGAATCAGGGTTACTACAGCGAGGGCTCCGATGAGCTGCAGTCTGGTACTCTTGCCGCTGGTGGCTCTGTGGCGGGCAATATCTACTTTGATGGCGATATCAAGAAGGCACTGTATTTTGCCAACATGTTTGATAAGTCTGCCACTGCAAGCTGGGTGTTGGCCTAGCATGTCGCTACCGTTGCGCCGTATGGGAGGTGAGGTCGTATGCCCGATAAAAAGCTGACTGACGAGTTACTCAATGAGCTTCTCGATGCGCCGAACATCGATGGCTATATCAGGGAGCACGACTTTGCCACCCCGTCGCTTTCGGACTACCTGAAGCAGCTGCTGCGGGAAAAGGGCTTGGAGCGCTCGCGCGTGGTTCGTATGGCCGATCTCAATGAGACCTTTGGCTATCAGATCTTTACCGGTGCGCGTCATCCGAGTCGCAATAAGGTGCTGCAGATTGCCTTCGCCATGGCGCTAACGCTCAAGGAGACCAACCGCGCCTTGACGGCGGCGGGCGTCAATGTCCTCAACTGCAAGGACCGCCGTGACGCCATCATCATTTTCTGTATCGATCGTGGCTGCAGCCTGCAAAAGGTGAACGAGGAGCTGTATCGCTTTGGTGAAGAGACGGTGAGCTAACAGCTAGCTGCCGGCGGAAGCGGTGTTCACGATATTTAGAACGTGCAGGGCACGGGCGTCATGGGGCGTCCGTGCCCTGCGTTATTATGGACGCTATGGATACTCAGAACCCAACATATTCCGATGATGAGCTGACTGCTGCGCTCGCCGGACACCTGGCGTCACTTGAGCGTGATGACAGTTATCGCGTAGACCGCGTGCTCAAGCACTCCGACGTCGAGACGACCGAGTTCGTGTACTTTGAGGGCTCCGGCGGAGGATCTCTTGGCCCCTTTGTTCGCAAGCGCATCGACGCGTCGGCCCAGATTGGCGGGGCGTATGAACGCCTGTTTGCGGCCCAGCATGCTGGGCGACGTTACGAGCACTTGCCTCGGATTGTCGATTGCCGCCGCGTGGGCGACGAGCTTTGCGTGGTCATGGAATACATCGAAGGCGAAACGCTCGGGGCCCTGGTGGGGCGTTTGGGTGCGACGCCCGATTATGCTTGTGAGCTGTTTGGCGCCCTTTGTGATGCAGTTGCGGAGCTCCATGCCGGCTTTGCGTCGGCGGGGGAGATGGCCGCTCCGGTGATCCATCGCGACCTAAAGCCCTCGAATATCATCGTGTCGGGCGCAAACCTGTCTCTTATACACATCTCCGAGCCCACGAGACTAGGCATGATCTCG
>URVF01000022.1 GCA_900551185.1 uncultured Collinsella sp.
CGAGATCATGCCTAGTCTCGTGGGCTCGGAGATGTGTATAAGAGACAGCAGCGGCCACGATACCGCCCAGGACCATATCGGGCGGAACGGCGGCGCCGACCTGCACCAGGCCCATGGACACGAGCTCGACGGCGGCACCGACGGCAAGGCCGGTGGGCACATCGCCCAGCAGCAGACCGACGAGCGTAGCGCCAACGAGGGGCTGCTCGAAGTTAAGACGACCGAGCAGGCGGGAGTCCCACATGCAGAACACGCCGACGAGGCCGACGAGCACCGCACTGATGAACGTATTCATACCCTTCTCCTTTCAGTCAGGCAAATGCCTGGTTGATTACAGCTTGGCGTCGATGTCGACGCTCTGATACGTAGGGGTCTGCTGGACGTAGAGCTTGATGCCCATGTCGAGCAGCTGGTTGACGTCGGCCTTCTGGGTGGCGTCGAGGAAGACGGAGCTGTCCTTGCCGCCGACCTGCTCGGCACCGTCGTGGTTGGCGGTGGCGCCCAGGTTGATGGCGTCGAGCTTGTAGCCCATGCAGAACTGCAGCATCTCGGCCGTGTTGCCAAAGACGAACATGACGCGCTCGCCGAGGGTGTTGAGCTTGTCCATCTTGGCGAGGGCACGCTCGACGGTGAAGACGTTCAGGCGCACGCCCTGGGGCTTGGCCAGCTTAAGAGCGCCCTTCTTGATGTCATCGTTGGCGGCAGCGTTGTCGACGACGATGATGCGCTCGGCCTGGACCTTGGTGGTCCAGGTAAAGACGACCTGGCCGTGCAGCAGACGGTAGTCAAGACGTGCGAGGACGATCTTGGCGGGACCGGAGCTGTGACGGGACGCCTTAGCCTTCTTGGCGGGAGCCGCGGCGACCTCGACCGGTGCGTTGGGGTTGGTCAGACCGGTGCGGGCCTCGTTGATGAGGGCCGCGAGCTCGGCGCCCTTGACGGGGGCGGGGCTCATAGCGAGCGTGAGCGCCAGCGGGATGTTGAAACCGCTGACAACCGTGAACTTCGTGCCGTTCTTGGAAAGCTCGACCATGTTGTTGTTGACCGAGCTACCGAGCATATCGGTTAGCACATACACGGTGTCGTCCGCGTTGAACGTGGCGATCATAGCCTCAACCTTATTGGTGATGGGCTCCTTGTCGTCACGAGCAAGCGACACGACGTGGACGTTCGACACGTCGCCGAGAACCATCTCGAGCGTGTCTTTGGCGCCTGCGGCCAGGCCGCCATGAGATGCGAGAATGATCTGATTCATCTTGCCTCCTCCTTTTCGTTATGGTCATTATAACGTCTTATACGTTGCTTATATTGCTAATTAGTATAAAGACCGTTCGCGGGTGAAAATCGACCGTTGACGGGTTTAACGTACTTGAAACGTTGGAGCTGGGTTGGCCGGCGCTGGCTGGATAACCCCAGGTCGGACGCCGCGCGCAATCCCCTATCGCACGAAGTACCAGGGGCTTTCCTGCACGGTGGGCTCCAGCGTAATGCCCGTGCGCTCGCGGAACAGATCCATGTCCTGCGATTTCTCCGTCCACCACGCGTTGGGCTTAAAGGTCATGCTCTCAACGACATGACCGACAAACACACTGTTGCGCAGCTTGGAAAAGTCGGTGTTCATAATCACGATGGACGCGAGCACCAAAACGATACCCAGAACTTTGATCGCGCCGGCGGGCTCGGCGTAGACACCAATGCCCAGCAGTACGGTGACGACTGTCTCGAATGACATTACGACGGGAACTTTCGACGTCTCGAGCCCCATGGACAGACCCTGCATATATAAGATGTAAGCCACGGCTGTGGGGATGAGTCCAAAGCCAAGGAACAGCAGCAGCAACTGTGGCGACATTGCCGCGGCGACATCCGGCCACGGAGCCGCGATAGCTGCCATAACCGCACCGCCAAAAACAAAGCCCCAAAACGTGACGGCCAGCGGGTGGACCGTCTTGGTTGCTATCCGGCTAAACACCGCGAGCGACGCACCACAAAGGCCTGCAATCACGCCCGACGTGACGCCCCAAACCGAAAAATGAAAACCGGAAAGGTCGCCATTGGTCACCGCAAGCACGCAGCCAACGATGTTAAAGACAATGGCGATGAGTTTGTTGAGGGTCACGTCCTCGCGATAAAGTACGCGGCCGAGCGCGACGCCAAACACCGGTGACGTGTAGAGCAGCACCGATGCCGTGGACATGCCCACCTCGCGCATGCACTCGTAATAGCAGGTGTTGGCGGCAGCCAAACCGACGATACCGACAAGTGCGCAGGAAACAAGCTCTTTAGGGCTTGCCTTGAACAGGGTCAGCGGACCCTGAGCCACGGTAGACCCCTCACCCGGACGGCAGCCCATAAACATCAGGACCGGCGCCAAGATAAGCGCTCCGACCAACAAGCGAAAGGCCGCCATGCTCTGAGACGAAACGCCCATGGCCGAGATGCCGTTTACAAAGATTCCGATGCTGCCCCACATAAGCGCGGCGACCAGCACCAGCACATAGCCCAGATTGCTTTTCTTCAACGCAGCCTCCTCGGTATTGTTTCCAATATGTTTCACACTACGTTATAGTCGTTATATACATTTTTCAAGACACAAATCGCCGAACGGAAAAATCTGCTCGCCCACACACTCATTGGGTAGTCATTGGGGACGTCCCCAACGACTAGGACTGTCCCCAAATGCCACATCTGGACCAAGGCGACGCCGATGCTTTGGCAACGTCAGCGAAAACCCACCTGAGCGAGCAAGGTGCCTTGAAGCGAAGCGGCATTGACCTTCTGGTCATGCCGCTGAAGCTGAAAGGCAGATTGCCGCTCAGGTGGGTTTGCAGCGTCGGCCCGTTACGCGGTTTGGTAAAACCGCGTAACTCTTAGTAGTCCAGCTTCCACATGTAACGGCGCGTCATGTAATCCTTGTGGGTGACGGCGGAGAGCGCACGCATGTAGACGTTGTTGAGGATCGGGGCAAAGATCAGGTGGTTGAAGTATTCGCTCACGCTGTCCTTGATGTCGTTGAGGCCAAGCTCCTTGGCGTCGAGCTGATAGACGCGATCGCCACCGTACTGGTTGACGAAACGGATGCCGCGCTCGTCGTTGCAGCGGCTGCGGCCGACGCTGATGAGCTGGAACAGCGAGGTGCGCTTGTCCAGGATCTCGAAGGGGCCGTGGAAGAAGTCGCAGGTGTTGATGGTGCAGGAGTCGATCTGCAGCATCTCCTGCACATTGCAGATGCTAAAGACGTAGGCGGCACCAAAGAGCGGGCCCTGAGCCATGACGTTGATGCAGGGCTTGTCGGCGTTCTGCTCGGCCCACTTGGCAGCGAGCGGACGGGTGTACTCGACGGCCTTGCGATAGATGGGGTCGACCAGGTCGAAAGCGGCCATAGCGGTCTCGTACTCGGCATAGCCCTCGGTCTGCTGCGTGAGCTCCATGGCGATCATGGTCACGACGGCGGAGTTGGTACGGCCCATGCAGGACTCGTCAACGGCCAGGCTGTCATACTGGATCTTGTAGTCGCAGACCTCGGTGAGGCCGGACTCGTCAACATAGATGGCGATGGTGCTGGCGCCGTGGTCCTTGGCGACCTGGGCGGCGACGATGGTCTCCTTGGTGCCGCGCATGGACACGACGACGGCCAGGGTGTTCTCGTTGACGTAGGCCGGGGTGGCATGCACGAACTCGTTGCTGGTGTAACTGGAGCTCACGACCTGCGTGGCCTCGTGCTCCATAAAGTACTGGGCAGGATAGTTGCCGCCGTTGGATCCGCCGGCGCCAATCCACACGACGCGCTTGATGCCGCCCTTGTCTGCCTTGTCAGCCAAAACCTGGGAGACGACGTCCTTAACCTGTTCCTGAGTAGTCATCGTGCATCAGCCTTTCTTCTCGTTTGATGCTCTCGATGGCATACAAGTTACATACACGTTTTGGTTATGTCGACTAGTTGTATGCTATATTTGTCTTAGAAATTTTGCTGATGCGGTTTTCGATAACTCGTTACCAGCAGTTTTATTGTTGTATTAGATACATGCTTGATTAGGCAAGCATACAGGTTAGATACAGGTTAGTCGTATGAGCGCTTCGTCTGAAAAGAAACTGACCCAATACGAGCGTCTGGCGGGCACACTGCGCGACCGCATCGCCGCCGGCACCTACGCCCGTGGAGACAAGCTGCCGTCCGAGATGGAGCTCATGGACGAATCGGGGCTGTCGCGCAGCACCGTGCGCCACGCCCTTAAGGTGCTCGTCGATGAGGGCCTGCTTCGCACCGAGCGCGGGCGCGGTGCCTTTGTGGCCGACACGCCGGCGCTGCATGAGAACAACCTGGTGTTTTCGAGCTACACGGCACAGGTCCAGGGTCAGGGCATGAAGCCCACCACGCGCACCGTGGACTCGGGCTTTGCTAAGGCAACGGGTAGCGTGGCCAAGTTTTTCGATGCCGCCGTGGGCAGCAAGCTCGTCAAGCTCGTCCGTCTGCGCTATCTGGACGATGCGCCACTGTGCTTGGAGACCACCTATCTGCCGCCAAGCTTTGAGGCGCTCATCGATCGCGATATCAACGGATCGCTCTACACCGCGCTGCGCCAGGAGTTCCATCGTGCGCCGGCGCAGGGGCACAAGACCTTCGAAGTTTGCTATGCCTCGCAAAACGAGGCGTTTTTGCTCAATGTGGAGCGCGGGCAGGCGCTGATCCTGATCACCGATTACGTCTACGACACCGACGGCCGCCCGCTCCATGTCTCCAAGCGCATCCAACGCACCGACCGCGCCAAATACACCGAACCCATCGGCTAGCGCACCAAACGAGGCAAAATGTACCTAATAAACGTTTTACCTGCGGTTTTTATTAAATCTCAAGCCAGCATGACGCAAGTGCCGGCATCGCTTGGCAATACGCGCCGCCCAAGCTCAACTGTTCCTGCCCAGAATATCCAGCACCGTAAACCTAAGTGAGTAGACTTTTCGCGACCTGCCAAGCACAACCAAAACAGCCATCTCCGTGACCTGCGGTTTTACTAAAGCAGATACGCTTTGTGCTCGCCTTGCGCCAAAAAGTCTACTCACTTAGCTCGCAAGGCGTCCCGAAGGGACGGTTCAGGTCAAAATAGCGTACGAACGCTGCATTTCTTGCGGCGATTTGATACCGCAAGACAGCCAAAAACCTGCCAAAAAGGGACAGGTTTATTTTGGTCGGTTTTATCTGGGGTTTTGTTGCATCCGCAGGTTAAACCCATCAATCAAACAGCCCAACGCAAAGGCCGCCGCGAAGGTACTCACATCCTTCGCGGCGGCCTTTGACGTTTGCCCAGATAAAACCTGCCAAAATAAACCTGTCCCTAAATGGTAGGTTTGGGGAGGTCGGGGAACCAGGTTGGTTTGGGCTGGTTGGGCGTGCGCTCGGCTAAGACCAGCTCCATCCAGCACATGTCGTACCAGCGGCCGAACTTTTGGGCGCAGCGGTCGAAGGCGCCCACCAGGCGATACCCCATATGGGCATGGAAGTCCTGGCTGTTGTGCGTCAGGTACTCGTCGTCTTTGTCGTGCGGCACGGCAATGAGCGCGCACATGTTGGTGATGCCCATCGCGATCAGGCACTGCTTGAGCGCATCATGCAACTTGCGACCCAGTCCGCCATGGCGCACATCGCGTGCCAGGTAGATCGATGTCTCGACCGACCAGTCGTATGCCTCGCGGCTGTTGAGCGGACTCGCATAGGCATAGCCTACCGGGCGCCCGTCCAACTCCATCACCAGATACGGATAGCGCTTGAGCGTACGCTCAATACGCCCAGCGAACTCCTCAACGCTCGGCACCTCGTATTCGCAGGTAATCGCCGTCTGGCGCACATACGGCTCATAGATGGCAAGCAACGCCGGCGCATCATCGGGCGTCGCCAGGCGAATCGTCGGCTCGGACATCTCGGTCATACAACCCTTCTCCCTCAAAACAAAGGCCGCCTTGCGCCAAACCCAGCGCAAGGCGGCCCCTCGTCATTACATCAGGCTACAGAACCGCCGCCAACGCGTCGATATCCTCCTGCGTCGTGGCCCAGCTGGTGCAAAAACGCACCACCGTGTGGGTCTCGTCGTACTTTTCCCAGTACTCGATCGAGGCATGCTCGCGAATGCGCGCCATGTCCTCGTTGGGCAGAATCACGAACTGCTGGTTCGTCGGCGTCTCCAAGAAGAACTGGTAGCCGCGCTCGTGCAGCACGCGACGCAGCGCTTGAGCGGTCTCAATCGCCTGGCGACCAATCTCAAAATACAGGCCGTCGGTAAAGAGCGCCTCAAACTGCACGCCCGTCAGGCGGCCCTTGGCAAGCAGTGCGCCATGCTGCTTAATACGCGGAATGGGATGCGCCGGGGCGTGCATGCCGCAAAACACCACGGCCTCGCCGCAAAGCGCGCCGCACTTGGTGCCGCCGATGTAGAACACGTCGCATAGCTGCGCCAGCTCGGGCAGGGTAATGTCGCACTCATCGGCCGCCAGCGCATAGGCCAGGCGGGCGCCATCCACAAACAGCGGAATCTCGCGCTTCTGGCACACTGCGTGAATCGCCGCGAGCTCGGCCTTGGAGTACAGCGTGCCGTACTCGGTCGATAGACTCACATACACGGCACCCGGAAACACTGTGTGCTCGTAACTCTCGTTTTCGTAGAACACCTGGATATAGCTCTCGAGGTCCTCGGCGTGCATCTTGCCCTCGTAGCCGGGGATGGTGAGCACCTTGTGACCGCCAAACTCGATGGCGCCCGCCTCGTGGCAGGCGACGTGGCCGGTCTCGGCAGCAACGACGCCCTCGTACGGCGCGAGCAGCATGTCGATCACCGTCGCGTTGGCCTGCGTGCCGCCCACCAGAAAAAACACGTCGGCATCGGGGGCCTGACAGGCCTCGCGGATAAGCTGCTTGGCACGCTCGGTGTGCGCATCGGTACCGTAGCCGGGCTGCGGCTCCATATTGGTGTCGACGAGCGCCTGCAGCACTGCCGGATGTGCGCCGTGGGAATAATCGTTGTTAAACGCGAGCATGGCAATCCTCTCTTACCGGGTATCGGCCAGATGATTCAAACGGAGCTATTGTACGCCGTTGGGATAGGCAATGCGTGCGGCAAGGCACTCAAGTGCCAGTACCAGGGCAAAACCGCAGCTCACGTCACTCAAAAAGTGCGCGCCGATCACGATGCGCCCAAAGGCGACGAACGCTGCAACAACAACCGCCGCCCAAAAGATCACGCGGCGACGCGAAGGTTTTTCCTTAAAGGCTGCCGCGGGAAGCCCGGCGAGCATAAGGCCGATCGCCGCATGCGCCGTGTGTCCGCTCGCAAACGACTTGAACCCGTCCTTGATCACTCCGGCGGCGATATAGGTCCACTTGTCGGGATTGCCGATCACCCACCACGGCTGAAAATTGAGCCCCGGCGTGACCTCAATCACGCGCATGCGCGGGCGCGACCACAGCGGCTTGACAATGACGTTGAGGATGATGGCCTGAGCGACCCACACGGCAAGCACCATCAACGCCCAGCGCGTGAGATCGTCGGGGTCGGTGTCACGCGTAAGACGATAGGCGATGAAGTTGGCTGCGATGACCACCGCAAACGTCAGAACCAGCTGAAACGCGATGAGCTTGCCGCCGACGCGCAGCGATCCGATAATCTCGTAGCCGACCAGGCCCACGTTGATCAGAACGCCCAGCGCGGCGAGCCATTTGCTCCCCCTGGAGTTGGGACGCATCGAGCGCACGAGCATGACGCCCGCGATGCTCGCCGTCAGCTCGAACGGCAGCTCGCCGGCGGCCTCGACAAAGCGGCCGTACATGCTGCCGATGTTGAACAGCGCACTCGAGATCTGATAATCGAAGAAGCTGCCCACGCCCAGACAAAGGCACAGGGCAACCGCGATAATGGCGACATCTTTCTTATAGATGTATCCGAACATGCTTTCCTTTCGATGGGGCTGGAATCAACCTGCAACGTTGCGGGACAAAGATGACTTCGCCCCGCAACGCCCCTACTTGTTAGTCGTCGTCGCTCGCACCCAATTGCTGCAGCAGCATGAGCGCGGCCGCCACCGGGCCGGTGCCGTCGTTGGCATCGAGGCCGCGACCCAGGCCGCTGCCCGCGCCGGCGCCCGCCTTGTAGGGCACGGAGAGCTTGCGACTCTTGGGAAAGTTCACCGCGCCATAGCGGGTCTTTAGTTCAAAAGCCACCTTCTTGGGCACGTCAACGCCCAGGAAGGTAATGCGCCCACCGCTGAGCGTGACGCTCTCGAGCCCCAGGCGCTCGCCGCGAATGCGGATGCGCGCGCGGTTGAACAGGTTGAGCCCCGCCAACGGCAGCTCGCCATGCGCAGCCTCGGTCTCCTCCTGCACCTCGTCGATGCTCTCCAGGTCCTCAGCCGCCGCGAGCTTGCGGTACACGAGCACGCGCTGGTCCACCGCCGGCATGTACTCCTCGGACAAGAAGTAGTCGGCCGGCAGGTTGATGCCCACGCTCGCCGCCTCCACGCCGGCATCGTCGTCGCCGCGTGCCTCGGCCACGGCCTGTCCCAGCATCTGCGTAAACAGGTCGAAGCCCACGCTCGACAGGTTACCGTGTTGCTCGGCGCCCATAAGCGAACCGGCACCGCGGATCTCCAGGTCGCGCATGGCAATGCGCATGCCACTGCCCAGGTCCTGGAACTCGGACAGTGCGGTCAGACGCGCCGTAGCCTCCTCGGTAAGAGGCAGCTCACCCGGGAACATAAAGTACGCATAGGCCTGCGTGGCAGAGCGGCCCACACGGCCCTTGAGCTGGTAGAGCTGTGCCAGACCCAGACGCTGCGAGTCCTCGATGATAAGCGTGTTGGCCGTTGCGTTGTCGATGCCGCTCTCCACGATGGTCGTGGCGATGAGCACGTCGATCTTTTTGGTCGCGAACTCGATCATCACGTCCTCGACCTCGCGCGGGCTCATCTTGCCGTGTGCCACACCCACGCGCGCCTCGGGCGCGGCCTCGTGCACGCGCGCCACGGCATCGTCGATGGTCTTGACGCGGTTGGACACGTAATACACCTGACCGCCGCGGCCCACCTCCAGGCGAATCGCCGCACTCACCACGTCGGGGTCGTACTCCCCCACGTGCACGATCACGGGGCGGCGCCCGGTCGGCGGCGTGGTGATCAGGCTCATGTCGCGCACGCCGCTCGTGGCCATCTGCATGGTTCGCGGAATAGGCGTTGCCGAGAGCGTGAGCACGTCGATCTGCTCGCGCAGGTTCTTGAGCTGCTCCTTATGCTGCACACCAAAGCGCTGTTCCTCGTCGATGATCACCAGGCCCAGGTTCTTGGGGTTCACGTCGGCCGAAAGCAGACGGTGCGTGCCGATGAGCACATCAATCGCGCCCTCGGCAAACGCCTTAAGCGCGCGCTTTTGCTGCGCCGGCGTGCGGAAGCGGCTGAGCACCTCGACCTCCAGGCCAAATGGGGCAAAGCGCTCAAAGAATGTCTCGTAGTGCTGCTGGGCCAGAATGGTCGTGGGGCAGAGCACCATGACCTGGCGACCGGAGTCCACACACTTAAACGCCGCGCGCAGGGCGACCTCGGTCTTGCCAAAGCCCACGTCGCCGCACAGCAGGCGGTCCATGGGCTTGGGCGCCTCCATGTCGGCCTTAATGTCGGCGATGGCCTCCAGCTGGTCGCGCGTTTCGTCGTAGGGGAAGCTCTCCTCCATCTCGATCTGCTCGGGCGTGTCGGGCGGGCAGGCGATACCGGTAATCGACGAGCGGCGCGTATACAGGTCGACCAGGTCAAACGCCAGCTTTTTGGCGTTCTTGCGCGCCTTGTTGGTAGCGCGCGTCCAGTCGGCTGTGTTGAGCCTGGTCAGGCGCGGCTTGTCGCCGTCGGGGCCAACGTAGCGCGTGATGCGGTCGACCTGCTCGAGCGGCACGTAGAGCTTGTCGCCATCGGCATATTCCAGCAAAAAGTAGTCGCGTTCCTTGCCGCCCACTTCCTGGCGCGCGATCTCGCTAAAGAGCGCGATGCCGTGGGTGGCGTGCACCACGTAATCGCCCGGCTTAAACGGGAACGTGATCTGCGTAATGTCCACCTTGCGGCGGCTGCGCGCGCGGTTGGCGTCCATGCGGGCGTTGAGGTCGGCGATCGAGAACACGGCCAGGTTGGCATCGGGCACCACCACGCCCTGCGGCAAGGCGGCATCGACAAAGGTCACACGTCCGCGCGAAATAGTGGGCACGGCGGCGCCGGCGGCAGCCTGCGCGGCGCCCGCCTCGAGCGAGCGGGCGTTGAGCGCGTCGGCCTTACGCTCGCGAATGGAAGCATGGGCCTCCTGGCGTGCGGCACGGTCGGCGGAATCCGCCGCTGCCACGCGAACGCGGTCGCCGATAGCGCCGACATTTTCGGGCGCCGCGGTCAGCGATTCCTCAAAGGTAATGCCCTCGTCGCCAAAGGTGAGCTCCATCGACTCGCGCGCACCGCGGTCGGGGATGGCAAACACGCAGGCATAGCGCTTGCCCACGACCTCCTGGATGCGCGTCATAAAACGGTTGTCCGAGCCTGCGATGGCCGGCTGCTCAATCTTGAGCTCTGCCGTCACCGCGCCGCCGGCACGAATGAGGCTCACGTAGTTCAGGCGCTGCTGGGCACCAAAATCGAGCTGTTGGGCGCGCACGTACAGACCCTCCAGGCGGTCAATCCCTGCCTCGCCGGCACGGGCCTCAATATCCTCGTAGGCGCGCAGGCAGTCGTCGAACAGCGAGCGCGGCTCGGACAGAACCACGAGTGCCTTGCCGCTCACGTGCGCCAACGGGCTTACGGTCTGGCCGTACATCACCGGCAAAAAGCGGTCGAGCTCGGGCGTGACGATGCGCGCATCCACCATCTCGAGCAGCGCCGCCAGCTTGCTGTCGTCCTGGCTGGCGCGATAGAGCGCCACGTGCATGTTGTGGACGGCATCGTCGGTAAGCGCCAGCTCGCGGCAGGGGAAGATCTCGATACTGTCTTCGTTACCGATGGTCTGCCCCGTGGAGCTCACCATGCGGCGGATGCGGTCAATCTCGTCGCCGAAGAACTCGATGCGCACGGGCGCCTTTTCCTGTGCGGGGAACACCTCTACGGTGTCGCCGTGCACGCGGAACAGGCCGGGCGCGTCGGCGGCACCGGCATTGGTGTAGCCCATGCCCACCAGGCGCTGCGGCACCTCGTCAAAAGGAATCTCCTCGCCCACCGCAAAGGTCGTGGACTCCCAATAGCGGCTCTCGACCGGCGGCACGCAGCGCAGCAGCGCGCGGGCCGAGGCAACCATGATGCAGTTGTCCCCGCGCACGATGCGCCCCAGAGCCTCGCAGCGCTGCGCCACCACGGCATCGTCGGGCGCCTGCTCGCGCCACGGATAGTCCTTGCGCTCGGGAAAACGGCACACGTGCGCCAGGCCCACGTAGGCGGCAAGGCTGCGCGCGGCGCGATCGGCCGCATCCTCGCCACTCACAATGTAGACCGTCGGGCGCGGACGGCGCGCAAACTGGGCGGCCGCCATAAGCGTGCGGCCCGACTGCGACACGGCCAGCGTCACGTCCTCGCCGGCATCGAGTCCGGCCTCGACGGTCTGCAGCGCCTCGGCAGTGTAGAGCTGCGCGGCTATACGGTGAATGAGCATGCTGTTCCTCCGGCATCGCAACGCCAAAAGCCCGCCGGGGCAAGCTCGGCGGGTCGTACGTCAAATACATTGTCTGTCATGGTAACGCATGGAGAGGACTCCGGCTCAAGGGCAAACCCAGCCCCGCAAAAAACGCCAGACGAAAATGCGTTCCGCCCTACCCCGCTACGCGCACGCTGGGGCACAAATCTGCCAGCGGACACTCGTCACACTTGGGTTTGCGGGCATCGCAGATCTCGCGACCAAAGGTGATCCACTGATGGTTGACCGACTCCCAATACTCGTGCGGCAAAATCTTGAGCAGATCCTGCTCGGTCTTGAGCGGCTCCTTGGCATGCGTCTTGGGACTCAGCATCAGGCGGTGCGCAATGCGGTTGACGTGCGTGTCCACCGCAATGCCCTCCACGATGCCATACCCCACGTTGAGCACGATGTTCGCCGTCTTGCGTCCCACGCCCGGCAGCTTCACGAGTTCCTTCATGTCGGCCGGCACCTCGCCGCCATAGTCGGCGACGATCATCTGCGCGGCCTCCACGGCATGCTTGGCCTTGCTCTTGTAGAAGCCGAGTGACTTGATGGTGTCTGTCACGTCAGCCACGCTCGCCCCGGCCATGGCCTCGGGCGTGGGCCACTGGGCAAACAGCCTCGGCGTCACCTTGTTGACCTGCGCATCGGTCGTTTGCGCCGAGAGCAGCACCGCGATCAGCAGGCGGAAGGGATTCTCGTGATCCAGAAAACACTCGACCGGGCCATAGCGACGGTTGAGACGCTCGCACACCTCGATGGCGCGCTCGCGCTTGGTGGCATTGGTCTCGCGTGGCATAACGACTCCTCGGCTCAACGGCACAATAAACTTATGGGCACAATTGTCCCACGTCCGAGACGCTTACGCCTCCAAGAATGCGCCGGTCTGACGGCTCCACAGGCTCGCGTACTCGCCACCCGCCTCGACGAGCTGCGCATGCGTGCCGTCCTCGACGATCTCGCCATCGGCCAGCACCACAATGCGGTCGAGCGCCGCCACGGTGGACAGGCGGTGCGCCACCACAATGGAGGTGCGGCCGCGCATCAGATTCTCGAGCGCCTCCTGCACCAGCGCCTCGGACTCGCTGTCAAGAGCAGATGTCGCCTCGTCAAGCACCAAGATCGGAGCGTCGGTCAAAATGGCACGCGCGATAGCCACGCGCTGGCGCTGCCCGCCCGAGAGCCTGTCTCTTATACACATCTGACGCTGCCGACGA
>URVF01000023.1 GCA_900551185.1 uncultured Collinsella sp.
CACGCGTAAGATCGTCGGCAGCGTCAGATGTGTATAAGAGACAGGCCGACGACACGGTGGCCCTGCGCGCTTCGGCCTCTCCCGTGGTCCAAGCGCTCATCCACGCCTGCGGCAGTCCCCTTGCCTGCACGAGCGCCAACACACACGGCGCGCCCTCGCCGGCAAGCTTTGCCGCCGTCGAAGGTCGCATCTTGGAGGGGGTCGATGTTGCCGTCGACGCCGGCGAGACCCCGTGTCGCGACGCCTCGACCATCGTGTCGTTCCAGCACGGCGGGCTCCAGATCCTGCGCCAAGGCGCACTTCCCGCATCAGAGATCGAACGGGTCCTGTCCGACCCGATGCAATAGAAAGGTGTAAGCGATGTCGTTGAATCTGGGCAGCCTGGGCATGGAAGATGCCTCGTTTAACTTTGGCGGTTCCTACATCATGGCGCTCGACTGCGGCACCACCTCGGTACTTGCGACCATCGTCGACGAGTACGGCTGCATCGTCGCGCAGGCACGTCGTAGCGTCAAAACCAGCTTCCCGCGTCCCGGTTGGATAGAGCAAGACCCTATGGAGGTGCTTGCCAGCCAGATCGGCGTGATGATGGAGGTCCAGTTTAAGAGCGGCATCCATTCTGACCGCATCGCCGCCATCGGTATCTCCAACCAGCGCGAGACCACGGTGGTGTGGGACCGCATAAGCGGCCAACCCATCTATAACGCCATCGTGTGGCAATGCCGTCGCACCGCACCTCTGATCGACGAGCTGGTCGAGCGGGGCGCAGAAGAGCTGGTGCGCTCCCGCACGGGACTCACGCTCGATCCGTATTTCTCGGCTTCCAAGGTGCAGTGGATCCTCGACAACGTCGACGGTGCGCGTGAGAGCGCGGCGGCGGGCGACCTCATGTTCGGCACCATCGATACCTGGCTCATCTACAACCTCACCGGCAGTCAGGTCTTTGCCACCGACTACACCAATGCCAGCCGCACGGCGCTCTTTAATATCCATACGCTCGATTGGGACGACGACCTGCTGGCGCTCTTTGACGTTCCACGTTCCATGATGCCCGAGGTTCGTTGGAGCTCGGGCGACTACGGCCGCGTCGCGAGCGACATCATGACCAACATGCCGCCCATCATGGGCGTGGCGGGCGATCAGCAGGCGTCGCTGTTCGGCCACTGCTGCTTCCATCCCGGCCAGACCAAAAACACCTATGGCACGGGTTGCTTTATGCTCATGAACACCGGCGACGAGGTCGTCGAATCCAAGAACGGTCTGGTCTCCACGATCGGTATCGCCGCGGACGGCAAGATCAGCTATGCGCTCGAGGGTTCTATCTTTGCCGCCGGCTCAACCATGAACTGGCTGCGCAACAACATGGGCATCATCTCGAGTGTGAGCGAGTCCGCGCAACTCGCCGCTTCGATCAACGACAACGAGGGCTGCTACTTCGTCCCCGCCTTCGCTGGCCTGGGCGCTCCCTGGTGGGACCCGCGTGCCCGCGGTATCGTGTGCGGCCTGACCGGTGCCTCGAGTCGCGCGACCATTGTGCGTGCGGCCTGCGAGTCCATGGCCTACCAGAGTTATGACGTGCTGCGCGCCATGGAGCAGGACGTGGGACTTTCGATTGAGCGCCTGTCCGTCGATGGCGGCGCCTCACGCAACGAGTTCATCATGCAATTCCAGGCCGACCTGCTGGATATCCCCGTGCTGCAATGCGAGACGGTGGAGACCACGGCAATCGGTGCCGCGTACTTGGCGGGTCTTGCCGTCGGCTATTGGGAAGACCTTGAAGAGCTGGAGCAAAATGCCCAGATCGTTAGGACCTTCCTTCCCCATATGTCCGCCGAGCGTCGCGAGCAAAACCTTGCGGGCTGGCGTGATGCAGTCAAGCGCTCGCTCAGTACCGCACAGTAGGGCTGCGATGGGCTGCTCGATACAACAAACCGCTAAACTTATGCACGGCGCGCGGCAACAACATCGCCATGCGCCTTGTCAGCAAGGCCATCTTCCGGCCGCAACGAAAGGGGCAATCAACCCATGACCGTCACCTACGATACGTCCCGTGTGACCCTTGTCGATCACCCGCTCGTCCAGCACAAGCTGTCGATCCTGCGCGACAAAAACACCGGCACCAACCAGTTCCGCCAGCTCGTGCGCGAACTCGCACTTTTTGACGGCTACGAGGCCATGCGCGACCTGCCCATGGAAGACGTCGAAGTCGAGACCCCCATCACCACCGCAACGTTTAAGCAGCTCGCCGGCAAAAAGCTCGCCATCGTTCCCATTCTGCGTGCAGGCCTTGGCATGGTCGATGGCATCCTCGACTTGGTACCCTCCGCTCGCGTGGGCCACATCGGTATGGAGCGCGACGAGGTTACCCACGAGCCGCACGAGTGTTACTGCAAGATGCCCAAGGATATCGACCAGCGCATCTGCCTGGTCGTCGACCCCATGCTCGCCACGGGCGGTTCGGCCGAGATGGCCATCAGCTACCTGCGCGAGCGCGGTGTCAAGGACATCCGCATGCTGTGCATCGTCGCGGCCCCCGAGGGCCTCAAGTCGCTGACTGAGAAGGACCCCGATGTGCATATCTATACCTGCGCCATCGACGGCCATCTCAACGAAGCTGCCTACATCGTTCCCGGCTTGGGCGACGCCGGCGACCGCATCTACGGCACGCTGTAATCTCTGGGCCATACCGGCTAACGTCGAAAATACGAAGAAATGGTGCGCGCGGTCGAACAAAAGACGACCGCGCGCACTCCTGTTAACGGACGTTTTGCGCTGAGGGGTTCGAGAAAAACGTATTACCGTACCTGCGGCATAAAGAAGGTCTTAAGAAAACGAACAGGTGCGTATTAACCGATGCTTTTTCGGTTGTACTTTAGCGATTGGCTCGTACAATAGTCACCAATGTTTGGCGGGAACTGTCCTGTGAGGCGATAAAAAAGGAAAGTGAGGACGCCAGTGTTTCAGATAGCCGATCTGCTCGCTATCGTTGCAGGTGCCATCGCGGGCGCGATTGCCTTCCTTCCCTTTGTCTTTACGCTCAAGCCGGTTCTTGACGATAAGCAGAATGCGGACATGCTCAAGGGTATGGTGAGTCTGGCGGTCTCGGCAATCGCTCTGCTCGTCTTTACCTTGGTTGTGTTTGTGTTGTTCGGAGAGGCATTTCGCATGTTCCTCCTGGGCGAGGCGATCGGCTTCGTGGCCTTTATGGCCGCCTGCGCGGTTCGCGTCGCCAAGGCGCTACGAGATCCTCATGAGGTCGAAAGGTAAGTCGTGGAAATTTTTGAAAAGCTGCCTGATGAGATTAATCATCTGGTCAGCGAGTTCAGCTCCACCCCTGTCGTGGGCGATCTGAGCTGCGGCATCACGCAGTACTCGTTTTGGCTGATCGTCTCCACGATCGTGCTCCTGATCGTCCTGGCCGTGTTCAAGAAGAAGCAGACCCTGGTCCCCAAGGGCTTCTTCGTCAACGGTTTCGAGTACATCATCGAGTACGTCGAGAACGATATCGGCAAGGGCGTCGTGGGTGAGAACTGGAAGAAGCACTTCCCGTTCCTGTGCTCGCTTTTCCTGTTCATCCTGATCAATAACATGATCGGCCTGATCCCGGGAATGAAGCCCGGCACCGGTGCAATCGGCTCCACCGCCGCGCTCGCCATCTTCGCCTTCGTGTACTTCATCTACTACGGATGCAAGGCTCACGGCGTGATCGGCTACATCAAGAGCCTCGCTCCGCAGGGCGTGAGCTTCCCGATGAACGTGCTCGTGTGGGTCGTCGAGCTTTTCTCGACCTTCCTGCGCCTCATCACGCTCGCCGTCCGTCTGTTCTGCAACATGTTCGCAGGACACGTGGTCATGGGCTCGTTCGCCATCATGGCGAGCATGTTCATGCAGCCGCTGCTTCAGCAGGTTTCTGCGGCCCACGCCGTCGGCGCCCTGCCTTCGCTGGCCTGGCTTGCCATTCTCATCCTGATCTATGCGATCGAGCTTGTGGTCGGCGCCATCCAGGCTTACGTCTTCACGGTCCTTACCGCCGTGTATGTCTCCGAGGCAGAGGAGGTCGCGGAGGAGGAGTAGTCTTCCGTTCGCGCCTTAAAGGTAAGGCAATTCGTTAAACCGCCGGTGCCCGTACCCATGGAGCCCGGCAGTTATAAAAAGGTTATCCTGCGTGAAATAAGACACGCACGACAAAGGAGGAATCGTGGGAGTTATCGGTTACGGTCTCGGTGTTATCGGCGCTGGTCTTGCTATCGGCCTGTCTGCTCTGGGTGCTACGGGTGCTATGGCCCGTCAGCCTGAGGTCCAGGGCCGCGTGTTCACCGTCTTCATCATGGGCTCCGCTTTCGGCGAGGCTCTGGCTCTGATCGGCTTCGTTGTCGCGCTGATCGTTAAATAGCACGGAGCGTCAAGTATGAATCTTTCATCCCAGAAGAGCGCGATCGCACTCTCCGCGTCCGCGGCCGCGCTGCTCATGCCGGTTTCCGCGTTCGCCGAGGACGGCGCTGCCGGTGCGGACATCCTCATCCCTAAGATGGCGGAGTTCATCCCGGCGCTTATCGCCTTCCTGATTATCTGGATCGTGCTGGCCAAGGTCGCCCTGCCGGGCATCATGAAAACCATGGAGGAGCGCGGCAAGAAGATCGAGGAGAGCCTCGACGAGGCCGAGAAGACCAAGCAGGAGGCTATCGCCAAGCGCGCTGAGTCCGACTCGATCGTCACCGACGCCCGTCGTCAGGCTGCCGACATCGTTCTCGAGGCCCGTAAGGACGCCGAGTCCGAGCGTGCCCGTATCATCGAGGCTGCTCACAAGGAGGCCGAGGAGATCATCGCCAAGGCCCATACGACCGTCGAGGACGAGCGCAAGTCCATCTACGCCGGTGCCGCGAGCTCCATCGCCGACCTGTCCGTTGCCGTCGCCACCAAGATCGTGGGCGAGGCACTCGAGGACGATGCCGAGCAGAAGAAGCTCATCGAGCGCTACATCCAGGAAGCAGGTAGCCTGAATGCCGACTAGCCGCTATCAGGACAAGGTGCTCGAGACCTACGCGCGTTCCCTTTTGGAAGCCGCCAAGGCCGAGAACCATGTGTTCGAGGACCTCGAGATGGTCGAGCGCTTGGCTTCTGCCAGCCCCGAGATCATCGCCGTGCTCGACACCATGTCCAAGCGCGACCAGCTCGACCTTCTTCCCAAGGTGGCAGCTGCCTTTAAGTATGTTGCCGAGGAAGACGAGGATGTAGTGGGCGTGACCGTCACCACGGCGATCCCGCTCGACGACGAGCTGCGTCAAACCATCACTAAGAAATGCGAGCAGGACTTCGGCCGCAAGGTATTCCTTATCGAGCAGGTCGACCCGTCTATCGTGGGCGGCCTGGTGCTCGAGGCCCGCGGCGAGCGTCGTGACATTTCCGTCAAGACGCAGCTGCGCATCGCGCAGGAGACCCTCGCAAACTCTGCTAATTCGTACGGAGGTGAAGCCTAATGTCCGAAACCCTCAATGCCCAGGATATCGCCAAGAAACTGCAGGAGCAGCTCACGAGCCTCTCCGCGACGGTCGATACGCATGAGGTTTCAACGGTCGACGAGGTAGGCGACGGCATCGCGCGCGTCTCCGGCCTCAAGAGCGCCATGGCAGGCGAGCTTCTGGAGTTCAAGAGCTCCGATACCGGTGAGACCGTCTTCGGCCTTGCCCAGAACCTTGACCGTGACGAGGTCGGCGCCGTTCTGTTTGGTGCCGTCGACTCCATCAAGGAAGGCGACGAGTGCCGCACCACTGGCCGCATTATGGATATCCCCGTGAGCCGTGCCATGCTCGGCCGCGTCGTCAATCCGCTCGGCCAGCCCATCGACGGCCTGGGCGACATCGTCGCCACGCACCGTCGCCCCATCGAGTTCAAGGCTCCCGGCGTCATCGATCGTACCCCGGTGTGCGAGCCGGTTCAGACCGGTCTGCTCGCTATCGACTCCATGGTGCCTATTGGCCGCGGTCAGCGTGAGCTCATCATCGGCGACCGTAAGACCGGTAAGACCGCCATCGCCATCGACGCTATCCTCAACCAGCGCGGCAAGGGCATGGTCTGCATCTATGTCGCCATCGGCCAGAAGGCCTCCACGGTTGCCAACATCCGTGAGACCCTCGCTCAGCACGGTGCGCTCGACTACACCATCATCGTTTCGGCCACTGCTGCCGATTCCGCCCCTATGCAGTACATCGCGCCTATGGCCGGTGCCGCTATTGGCGAGTTCTTCATGTACAACGGCGAGGACGGCAAGCCCGCCAGCGAGACCAACCCCGGCGGCCACGTGCTCGTCATCTACGACGACCTGTCCAAGCAGGCTGTGGCCTACCGTCAGATGTCGCTGACGCTGCATCGTCCGCCCGGACGCGAGGCCTATCCTGGCGACATCTTCTACCTGCACTCTCGTCTGCTCGAGCGTGCCGTCAAGATGTCCAAGAAGAACGGTTACGGCTCCATGACGGCACTGCCGATCATCGAGACCCAGGACGGCGACGTCTCGGCCTACATTCCGACCAACGTCATTTCCATTACCGATGGTCAGATCTACCTGCAGTCCGAACTCTTCTTCCAGGGTCAGCGCCCGGCAGTCGACGTGGGTATCTCCGTGTCCCGCGTCGGTGGCGATGCGCAGACCAAGGCCATGAAGCAGGTCGCCGGCAACCTCCGTCTGGACCTCGCTTCCTATCAGGAGCTCGCTGGCTTTACGCAGTTCGGCTCCGACCTCGACGAGGCTACTCAGAAGCAGCTGACCCACGGTGCTCGCATGACCGAGCTCCTGAAGCAGCCGCGTTACAAGCCGTTTGAGGTTGGCGAGCAGATCGTTACGCTGTTCGCTGGCAACGAGGGCTTCCTGGATGACCTGGAGATCGCCGACGTGCTGCCCTTCCGTGCCGAGCTCATCGAGTACATGGACAATGGCTTTGGCTCGCTGCTCGACAAGGTTCGCGCCAAGAAGATCGATGATGACACCAAGGCTGAGCTCTTGCGCGTCATCGGCGACTTCAAGCAGCAGTTCATGGCCAAGCACCATTCGGATGTTTCTGGATCAGAGGAGAACTAAGCCCCATGGCCAACCTTCGCGACATTAAGAAGCGAATCTCCTCGGTTACCACGACCAAGCAGATCACGCGCACGATGGAGATGGTCTCTACGGCCAAGATCCGTCGTGCCCTCGATCGCTCCAAGCAGGCCGAGCCCTATAAGGAGGCGCTGACCGACGTCATGTTGACGGTCGCCGGCGACGCCTCCTGTTCGGGCACCGATCCCATGCTGCAGAAGCATGAGAGCGTCAAGCATGGCCTGATTGTCGTTATTGCCTCGGACCGCGGCCTTGCCGGCGGTTTCAATACGACGGTGGAGCGCACGGCCGAAAAGCTCGCCGCTTCTTGGGCGAACGACGGCATCGAATACGAGATCATCGCGTGCGGGCGTAAGCCGGCCACGTATTTCCGTGACCGCGCAAACGTTGTCATGCACTTTGAGGGCAACTCCTCTGAGCCCGATTTCAATCAGGCCCGCATGATCTCCTCTCATATCTGCGATGCGTATCGTGCCGGTGAGCTTGACCGTGTCGAGCTTGTCTACCACCACGCCAAGAACCGCGTGGATCAGGAGCTTCGCGTCGAGCATCTGTTGCCGCTCGACCCCGAGATGATCGCTATGGCCCACGGTCCGCGTAAGAACGAGACCGACGCCCCTAAGCGCATCTCGTCCACGTTCGAGTTCGTGCCCTCTCCCGAGCATGTTCTCGGCAAGCTTGTGCCGTCTTATATCCTGACGGTCATCTACCAGGCCCTGATCGATTCGGCGGCTGCCGAGCAGGGTGCACGCCGCAAGGCCATGCACTCCGCGACGGAAAACGCCACCGCGATCATCTCGACCCTTACCCGCACGTATAGTCGCGTGCGCCAGGCTTCGATCACGACCGAGATTAACGAGATCGTCGGCGGAGCCTCAGCATTGGAGGAACAGTAATGGCTAATAACACCGTAAAGCTTGCGGTCGAGGAAGCCACCAAGAAGACGACTGCCGGTGATGGTCGCATCGTGCGAATCATCGGCCCTGTCGTCGACGTCAAGTTTGACGGCGCGGTGCCCCCGATCTACAACGCGCTCACGGTCGAGGCCGAGACCCCGATCGGTCACCTGAGCACGATCCTCGAGGTCGAGAGCCAGCTTCCGGGCGGCGTCGTCCGCACGGTCGCCATGTCCTCGACCGACGGCCTGCAGCGCGGCCTCATCGCCACCGATACCGGTGAGCCCATGAAGATGCCCGTTGGTCCCAAGACGCTCGGCCGCATTTGGAACGTCATGGGCAAGCCCGTCGACGGCAAGCCCATGCCCGAGGTGGAGGAGTTCTACCCCATCCACCATGCAGCGCCCCGTTTCGACGAGCTCACCACCAAGACCGAGATCTTCGAGACCGGCATCAAGGCTGTCGACCTGCTCGAGCCCTACATCCGTGGCGGCAAGACGGGCCTGTTCGGCGGCGCCGGTGTCGGCAAGACCGTTCTGATTCAGGAGCTCATCAACAACCTCGCCCAGGAGCACGGCGGCACCTCGGTGTTCACCGGCGTCGGCGAGCGTACCCGCGAGGGCACCGACCTGTTCCTCGAGATGAGCGAGTCTGGCGTTATCGACAAGACCTGCTTGGTCTATGGTCAGATGAACGAGCCGCCCGGAGCGCGTCTGCGCATCGGTCTGGCCGGCCTTACTACCGCTGAGTATTTCCGTGATCGTGGCCAGGACGTTCTGCTGTTCATCGACAACATCTTCCGCTTCTCCCAGGCAGGTTCCGAGGTTTCCGCACTGCTGGGCCGTATGCCGTCCGCCGTTGGTTACCAGCCCACGCTGGCAACCGAGATGGGCGACCTCCAGGAGCGCATTACCTCGACCAAGACGGGCTCCATTACCTCCGTCCAGGCTGTCTACGTCCCCGCAGACGACCTGACCGACCCGGCGCCTGCCACAACGTTTACGCACCTCGACGCCACCACGGTTCTTTCGCGTAGCATTTCGTCGCTCGGCCTGTTCCCGGCTATCGACCCGCTCGCGTCTTCCTCCGACGCTCTTGATCCCTCGATCGTCGGCGAGGAGCACTACCGTGTCGCCGTCAAGGTCCAGGAGCTCCTGCAGGAGTACTCCGACCTTCAGGACATCATCGCCATTCTGGGTATGGACGAGCTGTCCGAGGAGCAGCGCCTTACGGTCAACCGTGCCCGTAAGATTCAGCAGTTCCTCTCGCAGTCCTTCCACGTCGCCGAGAAGTTCACCGGCAACCCCGGTGTCTACGTCCGCGTCGAGGATACCGTCCGCTCTTTCGCCGAGATTGTCGACGGCAAGGCCGATGACCTGCCCGAGCAGGCTTTCCGCTATGCTTCCACGATTGAGGACGTGCGTGAGCGCGCCCGCAAGATGGGGGAGAAGTAGGTTATGCGTATCCGCATCGTGTGCCCCGTGAGCTGCGCCTATGAGGGCGACGCTGCGTTTGTGTCGATTCCGTCCACGGATGGCGAGTTTGGCGTTCTGCCTGCTCACTCCAGCGAGATCTGCACGATCGACCGCGGTTACGTTCGCGTTTCCGATAAGGCCATGGGCACTGTCGACCACACGTTTGCCGTGGCCGGCGGCTATGCCCAGGTTGCGGACGATGTCGTGACCGTTCTCGCCGAGCGCGCTTGCGATTTGGCGACCGTCGATGCCGACAAGCTTAAAGCTGATATTCAAGGTTTTGAAGAGAAGCTGGGTAATTTGTCGGAGGATGATGCACGCCGCGCCTACCTCTATAATGAAATCGCATGGTGTAAGCTCAAGCTTGCCCAATAGTCAAACGATTTAGCGTTCGACCATTTGCGAACACATCATGCCCGGGATGGCCCAGCCACCCCGGGCATGCTTTTTGAAAGGGTAGACCTTGGATATTATCCGCGTTGAGGGTGGCCACGCCATCGGAGGCTCCGTGCCCGTCTCGGGCGCCAAGAACTCCGCGCTCAAACTCATGGCGGCAACGCTTCTGGCGCCGGGCAAGACGACGCTGCAGAACGTGCCCGATATTTCCGATGTCCACGTGATGGGCAAGGTGCTCAAGGGCATGGGCGCTACGATCGATGTTCTCGACGAGCACACGCTCGAGATTGATACCTCTCAGGTCGATTCTTGGGAGGCCCCCTACGAGCTCGTTGCCAAGATGCGTGCTTCCACAGCCGTGATGGGACCCCTGCTGGGTCGCTTCCATCGCGCCAAGATCGCCATGCCGGGCGGCTGCAACCTGGGTGCCCGCAAGATCGATATGCACATTCTTGGTCTTGAGGCCCTGGGCGTTGAGTTCGATACCGCCCACGGTTACATCAACGCTAATGCGCCCCAAGGTCTGCGCGGTACCACCGTCACGCTCGAGTTCGCCAGTGTCGGTGCGACCGAGAACCTCATTATGGCATCCGTGCGCGCGAAGGGTACCACGGTTATCGACAATGCCGCCCGCGAGCCCGAGATCGTCGATCTCGCCAACATGCTCAACGAGATGGGCGCCAAGATTGTTGGCGCCGGTACGCCCGTCGTGACTATCGAAGGTGTGGAAGAGCTCCATCCCGTTACCCATCGCGTGGTGGGCGACCGCATCGAGGCCGGTACCTTTATCGTTGCCGGTGCGCTGATGGCCGACGATCGCGGTGTCGACGTCACGGGTTTTTGCCCCATTCACTTGGGCATGGTTCTCAAGAAGATGGAGCTCATGGGTATCGACTGCGAGCGCGTCGAGGATGGCGTCCATGTGAACCGTGCCGAGCGCATCAAGCCGGTCGACATCCAGACGCTTCCGTTCCCCGGCTTCCCGACCGACATGCAGGCACAGATTATGGTGCTCTCCGCCCTTGCCGATGGCAGTTCCGTTATTACCGAAAACATCTTCGAGAATCGCTTTATGTTTGCCTCTGAGCTGGTGCGCATGGGTGCCGACATTCGTATCGAGAGCCATCATGCCATGATTCATGGCGTCAAGGGCTTCTCGGGTGCACAGGTTACCTCGCCCGATCTGCGTGGCGGAGCGGCCCTCGTCGTAGCGGGCTTGATCGCCGACGGGACGACCGAGGTTTCGGCCATCCATCACATCAAGCGCGGCTACGAGCAGTTTGTCGAAAAGCTGCAGGCGCTCGGAGCGCATGTCGAGCATGCTACCGTCCCCGATCCCGTCATCTACTAATACAGGTTGCCTATGTTTAATAAAAAGCCCCTCGCGGATACCACCACCCGAAGACCCTCAACTGGTGCGCAGGCCAAGATCTACAGTCGCGATAACGTGGCTCGCTATTCCGAGCGCGCTCGCCAACGTCGTCGTAGCCACACGATTCGTCACGTCGTGCTCATTGTCGTGCTTGGCGTGCTGCTTAGTGCCACTACCGCTGCCGGCCTGTGGTTTGCCACCATTATGGGCAAGCTCGGCGATTCTAATGTCATTACCGACAATCTGCGTCGGGTTCTGGTTGACACCGATGAGGCAAAGGATCCGTTCTACGTGCTGCTTCTTGGCACCGACGGCCGTCCGGGCGAGGATACGTATCGTGCCGACTCGATTATCCTGGCACGCATCGACCCCACGCAAAAGCAGGCGACGCTCATTTCCGTTCCGCGCGACACCAAGGTCGAGTACAAGGGCGAGACCATGAAGATCAACGCCTGCCACACCGTTGGCGGCGCCGAGGCCATGGTCGAGGCGGTCAACGAGCTGTGCGGTGTTCAGATTTCCCACTATGCCGAGGTCAGCTTCGACGGTATGCAGGCGCTGATTGATTCGGTTGGCGGTATCGACATTAACGCAACCGATGATGTTGACGACCCCGAGCACCTGGATATTAAGATTACCGCTGGCCAGCAGCATATGGACGGTGCCACCGCCCTTACCTATGCCCGCTGCCGCTACACCTATGCCGACGGCGATTACACGCGCATGCGCCACCAGCGTCAGGTGCTTGGCGCCCTTGCCAACCAGATTCTCAATAACTTCGATGCCACAAAGATCTTTGGCCTGGTTAATTCGCTGTCCGATATGCTCGTAACCGATATGAGCGTTCAGGATATCGTGGCTACGGTCAACGCCATGCGCGGTATGGATGTCGACGGTATCTACTCGGCCAACCTGCCCTCGTACGCCGACGACAGCACCATGATCGACGGTGTGAGCTACGTCTTTGTCTACGAGGACGAGCTCAAGGAAATGATGGAGCGCGTCGATGCCGGCAAGGATCCCAAGGGTCCCAACACCATGGGTCTTTCCGACGGTTCCAGCTCTACGATCGGTGACCTGAACAACAACACGTCTGACGACTACGCAAACGGTACCGCAACCTCATCGGTCAGCTCTGACGATTCCGATGACTCAAGCGATTCAAGCGATTCGGACTACTACGAAGAGCCCACCGGCGACGGCAACGGCTACGAAGCCAACTACTAGAGTTACGCGGTTTTACCAAACCGCGTAACCGCTTGACGCTGCAAACCCGCCAGAGCGGCAATCTGCCTTTCAACTTCGGCGGCATGACCAGAAGGTCAATGCCGCCTCGTTTCAAGGCACCTTGCTCGCTCTGGCGGGTTTTCGCTCATATGACCCAATCCGCTGTCAAGAGCCACAATGGCCCCGCCGACCGCTTGCA
>URVF01000024.1 GCA_900551185.1 uncultured Collinsella sp.
GGCAGCGTCAGATGTGTATAAGAGACAGTCCTGGCAGTGGCTCATAAAGACCTTGCCGAACATCTTGCCGTAGTCCATGCAGCGACGGAGCATGCCCGCGCCCTGCACGCCGCGACCGTCATCGGTGAAGGCGACGGCGCCGTGGGCGACCATATCGCCCATCTCGGACATGGCCTCGCCCTTAAGACCGCGGGTCATGGCGCCCGACGGATAGACGCGGCAGTGACCGACCTCGGCAGCACGGGACTTGACGAACTCCACGACAGTGCCGTTATCGGTGACAGGATCGGTGTTGGGCATGGCGCACACGCCGGTAAAGCCGCCCTTGGCAGCTGCGCGGGTGCCGCTCTCGATGTCCTCTTTGACCTCGTAGCCGGGCTCGCGAAGGTGAACGTGCATGTCCACCAGGCCGGGGACGAGGTACTTGCCGGAAAGGTCGCGGACCTCGGCCCCCTCGACGGCGAGATTCTCGCCGACCTCGGCGATCTTGTCGCCGTCAATCAGGACGTCAACGACACCGTCAAGCTCGACGGACGGGTCGACGACGTGGGCATTCTTAAGAAGCAAGGCCATTATCGGCACCTCCAAGCAGCAGATACAGGATAGCCATACGCACGCAGATACCGGCGTAGACCTGCTCCAGGATGACGGAGCGTTGCGGGTGGTCGGCCATATAGGAGTCGAACTCGACGCCGCGGTTGATGGGGCCCGGGTGGCAGATGATCGCGTCGGGCTTCATGAGCTTCTCGCGGTCCTTGGTCAGGCCGAAAAGCTTGTGGTACTCGCGAATGGTCGGGAACGGGGCACCCTCGAGGCGCTCCTGTTGCACGCGCAGCATGTAGACGACGTCCAGCTCGGGCAGGACCGAATCGAGGTCGCTCGTCACGTGGTCGCAACCCAGAACCTCGGGCGCCGGCGGCAGCAGCGTGCCGGGGGCGACGGCGTAGGTCTCGCAGCCCATGATCTTAAGGGCGGGGATCAGCGAGCCGCAAACGCGGGAGTGGGCGATATCGCCGACGACGGCGACCTTCAGACCGTGGAAGTCACCCTTATGCTCCCAGATGGTGTACAGGTCGAGAAGGGCCTGCGTGGGGTGGTTGTGCTTGCCGTCACCGGCGCAGATGACGCTCGCGGGCGAGTTCTGCGTGACGATGTAGGGAGCACCGGCGTGCTTATCGCGCACGACGATGCAGTCGATCTTATAGGCGTTGAGGGTCTCGACGGTGTCGACGAGGCTCTCGCCCTTGACCGTAGAGGTCGAGGAGCCGCCAAAGTTAAGGCTATCGGCCGAAAGGCGCTTCTCGGCAAGCTCGAAGGAGCTGCGGGTGCGCGTCGAGGGCTCGTTGAACATGTTGACGATGGTCTTGCCCTTGAGCGTGGGGACCTTCTTGATCGCACGCTCGTTGACCTCGGAGAACGCCTTGGCGGTCTCGAGGATGAGCTTGATGTCCTCTTCGGAGTACTCGGTAATGTCGATCAGGTGCTTATGGTTGAACGCCACGGTACTACTCACCTCCCAGCGGCGCAGAACCCACGTGGGAGCCCGGCGCGACGTCGTTGATCTCGACGGCGGTGTGGCCGTCGACTTCCTTCATATATAGATGCACGTTCTCCTCATGCGACGAGGGAACGTTCTTGCCGACAAAGTCCGGCGAGATGGGGAGCTCGCGGTGGCCGCGGTCAACGAGGACTGCCAGCTCAATGCGGCTCGGACGGCCCAGGTCCATGACGGCGTCCAGAGCGGCGCGAATGGTACGGCCCGTATACAGGATGTCGTCCACCAGCACGACGCGTTTGCCGTCGACGCTAAAGGGAATGTTGGTGGCGTGGATCGCGGGAGCGAAATTGGTAGCGTAGTCATCGCGGTAGAAGCTGATGTCGAGGCTGCCGAGCGGAACGTCGACGCCCTCGATCTCCTTGATCTCCTCGGCGAGTTTCTTTGCCAGAAGGTCGCCACGCGTGACGATGCCGACCAGAGCGAGGTCTTCACAGCCCTCGTTGCGCTCGAGAATCTCGTGCGCGATGCGGGTCATCGCTCGATTGACGGCGGTCTCGTCCATGATGACCGCCTTGGGGGAAGTCGTGCCCATCGATCTCCTTCCTCACATGTCTTGACTGCTGACACAGTCAAAAAAATAGATGCCCGACCGCTTAAAGCGGACCAGACACCCACAGGAAAGGCTGCTCTTTGGCAGCTATGTAATTCCATGTGGGTATCTCGTACCCCTTTAATGGTCAAGGGATAGTGTAGCCAACCTCGAGCTTAATTGCGAGCATAAATACAGAGCAATCCGTAAACGGAGCCCAATGCTCCATAAACCTATATATATTTGTGGGACGAGCTTGAAAACACACGCACGAGCTGGCATAATCCCCTCTGCTGCACGCAAATCGGATCTACGTCCAGGGCCGTGGCGTGGGCACTATCGCCAAAAGAGGAATATCTCTGTGTAGATTGCGCACAGGGAGCGACTTCTGTGCTATAGTTCAGGCTTGTTTGTTAACGCGACATGTTCGTTTGTCGCCCAAGGAGGGTCAGTTATGTCCAAAGTTTGCGAAGTTTGCGGTAAGCACCCCGTTGCCGGTCGCTCCATCAGCCACTCTCACCGCGTCACCAACCGTAAGTTCCGCCCCAACATCCAGCGCGTCTACGTCGTCGTCGATGGTCACCGTCGCAAGATGAACGTTTGCTCCACCTGCCTCAAGTCCGGCAAGGTTGCGCGCTCCTAAATAAGGTCTTACCAACAAGTACCTCGGACTCTCCGGGTCAAAGACCTCGCGTTCACATAGAACTTACCAAAGGCGCCCCCCTACGGAGGGCGCCTTTTTGCACTCATTGGGGACAGACTTACATGAGTGTTTTCACGCATTGGGGACAGACTTAGATGAGTGCTTTCCAAAGCTCACAGTGCATCGACGAACTCACGGCGCTTCGATCGCCACCAGTACGTACCTCACGCCGCCTCGTTCCAGCCCGCGGTGGCCTTGGTTACGCTTGTGGCGCCGATGCCGGTGATACGGGCAATTTGCTTGACCGTGAGATGCGCCCGCCTGAGCCTCAGCAGACAGGCATCGCGATCGGGGCGTGGCAGGGCCTTGAGCATCGCAGGATCTATGCTCGGAAGCACTTCGCGCGCAATGGAAAGGACCTCCTCATCGGGGATCCGCCGGCGTGGAAGAACCTCCACTGACCAGATGCGCTCGGCAACTTCCTTGAGATGCTCGCAATAGCAACGGGAGCCTCCGACAATATCGAGCATAGGGGCCGCATCACAGATGTCAAAGGGATCATAGCCCAGCTCATATGCCTTGTAGCTTGACCAGCGGTACGCCTCGAGTGAGTCGAGCGCACCTTTCACGGGATTGAGATGGATATAGTCGAGCAGTTGCACCGCTTGCGTGTCCGACTCAACAGCGACCCGCGAATAGCGATTATCAAAGAGATGCCCCGTTCTCCCCGTTTTCCCATTGAAATACTTAGCATATGCCGTCAATGCGCACTGCATCGCCTTTGAAAGATTGTCGAACGGATCATCAACCATCAAATGAAAGTGGTTGTCCATAAGGCACCAAGCCAAAACCGCCACTTCATGGCGCGCAAACCTGTCCGAGATATCCGATAGGAAACGATAGCGGTCGGAGTCATCTTCAAAAATAATCTGTTTAGAGTTACCACGGTCAAAGACGTGGTAATAGCCGGTGAGCGAAACGGCGCGGGCGCATCGGGGCATAATCTCTCCTTTCAAAAACTGAACAGGCAACACCTAAAAGGAGAGAAGGAACGCGAAATGCTGAGCCTGTGACCTATTTATATCCAATGAGCGGCAAAAATAGGTCAAGAACGGCAAAATGGCAAATCGATGTCTGTCCCCAATGAGTGAAAGCACTCATGTAAGTCTGTCCCCAATGAGCGGGGCGATGCAGCAGGCAGATAGTTTTAGTTGAAACGGTTCATTTTATTGAAGCGTTTTAGTGTGCCTTTTACAGGAATCTTACCGTTTACCGAATTATTTCTTGCTATCATGCAAGGCGTAGGGTAAATCTCCGATCGCAAGGAGACACAAATGGTGAAAAAGTCACCGGAAAACACTACTCCCGCAATTGTGGACAACGTAGAGGCGCTTGAGGCCAAGCTCGCTCAGATGCGAGAGGCCCAGGCGCTTTTTGCTACGTACACGCAGGAGCAGGTCGACAAGATCTTCTATGAGGCCGCCATGGCCGCCAACAAGGCTCGTATCCCGTTGGCGAAGATGGCCATCGAGGAGACCGGCCGCGGCGTTCTTGAGGACAAGGTCATCAAGAACCACTACGCCGCAGAGTACATCTACAACGCTTACAAGAACACCAAGACCTGTGGTGTCCTGGAGCGCGACGAGGCTTACGGCATCACCAAGATCGCCGAGCCCATCGGCATCGTGGGCGCCGTCATCCCGACGACCAACCCCACCTCCACCGCGATCTTCAAGACGCTGATCTGCCTGAAGACCCGCAACGCCATCATCATCTCCCCGCACCCGGCTGCCGCCAAGTGCACCATCGCCGCCGCCAAGCTCGTGCTTGACGCCGCCGTCAAGGCCGGCGCCCCCGAGGGCATCATCGGCTGGGTCGATGTCCCCTCCATCGAGCTGACCAACATGGTCATGCGCGACGTCGACATCATCCTCGCCACCGGTGGCCCGGGCATGGTCAAGGCCGCTTACTCCTCGGGCAAGCCCGCCCTGGGCGTTGGCGCCGGTAACACCCCGGTCGTCATCGACGACACCGCCGACGTGCTGCTCGCCGTCAACTCCATCATCCACTCCAAGACCTTCGACAACGGCATGATCTGCGCTTCCGAGCAGTCCGTGACTGTCATCGACAGCATCTATGACCAGGTTAAGGCCGAGTTCCAGAAGCGCGGCTGCTACTTCGTCAAGCAGGGTGCCGAGATGGAGGCCCTGCGTGCCGCCATGTTCAAGAACGGCGCTCTCGATCACCGCATCCCCGGCATGGCTGCCGCCAAGATCGCCGAGCTCGCCGGCATCGAGGTTCCCGCCAAGACCAAGATCCTGATCGCCGAGGTCACCTCCACCGACCCCGCCAAGGAGGAGTTCTCCCACGAGAAGCTCTCCCCGGTCCTGGCCATGTACCACGCCAAGGACTTCCAGGAGGCCGTCGACAAGGCCGAGCACCTGGTGCTCGCCGGTGGCCCGGGCCACACCGCCTCTCTGTACGTGCACCCCGCCCAGGCCGAGAAGATCAGCCTGTTCGAGCACGTCATGAAGGCCTGCCGTATCGTCATCAACACCCCGTCCTCGCACGGTGGCATCGGTGACCTGTACAACTTTGGCATGAAGCCGTCTCTGACCCTGGGCTGCGGCTCCTGGGGCGGCAACTCCGTCTCCGAGAACGTTGGGGTGAAGCACTTGATCAACGTTAAGACTGTGGCCGAGCGCCGTGAGAACATGCTGTGGTTCCGCGCTCCCGAGAAGGTCTACTTCAAGAAGGGTTCCACGCCCGTCGCCCTCGACGAGCTGGGCAACGTCATGGGCAAGAAGCGTGCCTTCATCGTCACCGACCAGTTCCTCTTCAAGAATGGCAACACCCGCGCCATCGAGGCCAAGCTCGACGAGATGGGCATCGCCCACGACTGCTTCTACGACGTCGAGCCCGATCCGTCGCTGCAGTGCGCACGTCGCGGCGCCAAGCAGATGGCCCTCTTTGAGCCGGACGTCATCATCGCCGTCGGCGGTGGCTCCGCTATGGACGCCGGCAAGATCATGTGGATGATGTACGAGCACCCTGAGTGCAAGTTTGAGGACATGGCCATGGACTTCATGGACATCCGCAAGCGTATCTTCACCTTCCCCGAGATGGGCAAGAAGGCCTACTTCGTCGCCGTCCCGACCTCTTCGGGTACCGGCTCCGAGTGCACGCCGTTCGCCATCATCACCGACAAGGAGACCGGCATCAAGTGGCCGCTCGCCGACTACGCGCTGCTCCCCAACATGGCTATCGTCGACGCCGACAACTGCATGACCGCCCCGCGCGGCTTGACCGCTGCCTCCGGCATCGACGTCATGACCCACGCCATCGAGTCCTACGTCTCCATCATGGCTTCCGACTACACCAAGGGCCTCTCCGAGCGCGCTGCCAAGCTCGTCTTTGAGAACCTGCCCTCCAGCTTCACGAACGGCGCCAAGGATCCGCATGCCCGCGAGGAGATGCACAACGCCTCCTGCATGGCCGGTATGGCCTTCGCCAACGCGTTCCTGGGCCTCAACCACTCCATGGCTCACAAGCTCGGCGCTTTCCATCACCTGCCCCACGGCATCGCTAACGCCGTCATCCTGACCCGCGTCATGCGCTACAACGCCGCCGAGGCTCCCGTCAAGATGGGTACCTTCTCCCAGTATCCTTACCCCAACGCGCTGCACAACTACGCCGAGATGGCCAAGTACTGCGGCATCGAGGGCAAGGACGACAAGGAGGTCTTCGAGAACTTCATCACGAAGCTCGAGGAGCTCAAGGACTTCATCGGCGTCAAGAAGACCATCGCCGACTACGGTGTTGACGAGCAGTACTTCCTCGACACCCTCGACGAGATGACCGAGCAGGCATTCAACGACCAGTGCACCGGCGCCAACCCGCGCTACCCGCTCATGAGCGAGATCAAGGAGCTCTACCTGGACGCCTACTACGGCCGCGAGCCCCAGGACTACGCCGTCTGCTAGTTTTTAGCACGGTTTTTTGCGGCGGGGGTGCACGGGTGTTTCACACACCCCCGCCGTCGCTTCTATCGCATCGTTGAAAGGATGCAACCATGCTGCTACCCGATTCCAAGACCGAGCTCGTCCGCCGTGGCAACAAGGTCGTTTACGACCTGGGCGACAAGATCGTCAAGGTCTTTAACGAGACCAAGCCTGTCTCCGACGTGTTCAACGAGGCTTTGAATCTTGCCCGCATCAATGAGTGCGGCATCCGCAGCCCCAAGGCTCTCGAGGTTTCCCAGCTCGAGAACGCCAACGGCTGGGCGCTCGTGACCGAGAAGGTTCCGGGCACCACCCTTGCCGAGAAGATGACTGCCGAGCCCCAGCGCTTTGGTGAGTACCTCGAGATGTTCGTCGACCTCCAGATCGAGATCCACGGCTACACCTCCCCGCTGCTCAACCGTCAGCGCGACAAGTACGCCCGCATGATCGACAGCCTTGATCAGCTCAATGCCACCACGCGCTACAACCTTCAGGAGCGTCTGGACGGCATGACCAAGGAGTTCAAGGTCTGCCACGGCGACTTCAACCCCTCCAACGTCATCGTCGGCGACGACGGCCAGCTCTATGTGTGCGACTGGGCACACGCCACCCAGGGCTCCCCTGCTGCCGACGTTGCCACCACCTACCTGCTCTTTGCCCTCAACAGCAAGGACCAGGCCGAGGCCTACCTGGAGCTCTACTGCGACCGCGCCGACATGCCCATGCAGGTCGTGCGTCAGTGGACGAGCATCGTTGCCGCTTCCGAGCTCGCTCGTAAGCGCAACGTGAACGATGAGTTCCTGAAGAACTGGATCGACGTCGTCGATTATCAGTAATATCTGAGCGATTTATTTCGCATCGGAGGCACAAGGAAAACCCCGCAGCTCGCATGGGCTGTGGGGTTTTCCTTTAAGATATCGAGGATGCCACAAGATAAAAGGACGGCCCCGCATCTCCCCGATCTGGAGAAATGCGGGGCCGTCCCGTATATCGAACTACAAGCGAAATCGTCGATTAACGGCGGGCCGCCTTAACAAGCTCGGCGACCTTGGCGACGACCTCGTCGATCGTCACATCCTCGCGCTCACCCGTGACACGGTCCTTGAGCTCAACGGTGCCATTCTTAAGGCCACGCTTACCCAGAACGACCTGATACGGGAAGCCCATAAGATCGTTGTCGGCAAACTTAAAGCCGGGACGCTCGTCGCGGTCGTCGACGACAACCTCGATACCCTCGGCGCACAGGCCATCAACGATCTGCTCGCAGACGGTAGCGCACTCCTCCTTCTTGGGATCGAGCGGAATCACCGCGACCTCGTACGGGGCAACGGAGACCGGCCAGACGATGCCGTGCTCGTCGTTGTGCTGCTCCACGACGGCAGCGAGCGAGCGGGACACACCAACGCCGTAGCAACCCATGATGAGCGGCTTCTCCTTACCGTCCTCATCCATAAAGGTGGCACCCATGGCCTCGGAATACTTGGTGCCCAGCTGGAAGACCTGAGAGACCTCGATGCCACGGGCAGCAGAGAGCGGCTTGCCGCAGTGCGGGCAGGGGTCGCCGGCGACAACGGTGACCAGATCAGCCCACTCGTCGACGGTAAAGTCGCGCTCGGGGCAGGCACCGGTAAAGTGATAGTCGACCTCGTTGGCACCGCTGGCCCACTGCTTGGACTCGCGCAGGCACTCGTCGCAGACCAGACGAATGCCCTCGGGCAGGTTAACCGGTCCGATAAAGCCCTTATGCAGACCGTAGGTCTGGAGCTCCTCATCGGTCATCATGCGATAACCCTTGCCAAAGACATGCTCGGCCTTGCAGTCATTGAGCTCATGATCGCCCGGGACAATGGCCACGACTGGCTTGCCCTCGGCATCGATGAGAGCCAAGGACTTGCGCGTGCCGTTCTCGGGGAAGCCAAAGAACTTTGCAACGGCCTCGATGGTGCCCATGCCCGGAGTCTTGACCTTGGTGAGCGTACCGTCGCCAGGACCCTCGGTCACAACGACCTTGGTGCTTGCGGCCTCATCGTCGGCAGCGAAGCCGCAATCGTCGCAGTAGACGAGCGAAGCCTCGCCGGCGTCGGCCAAAGCCATATACTCGACGGAGGTATCGCCACCGATCTCGCCGGAGTCGGCGACAACGGGCAGGGCCTTGATGTAGCAGCGCTCGCAAATGTTGGCATAGGCCTGCTTCATCTTGTCGTACTCCTCCTGCAGGCTCTCCTGCGTGGCGGAGAAGCTGTAGGCGTCCTTCATGATGAACTCACGACCGCGCATCAGGCCAAAGCGAGGGCGGAACTCGTCGCGGAACTTGTCCTGAATGTGGTACAGGTTGACGGGCAGCTGCTTATAGGAGCGCAGCTCATTGCGCACCAGGGCCGTGACGGTCTCCTCGTGCGTGGGGCCCAGGACGAACTCGCGACCGTGACGGTCGTCAAAGCGCACAAGCTCCTTGCCATAGGCGTCGATGCGGCCGGACTCACGCCACAACTCGGCATCGACCATGATAGGCATCATAAGCTCCTGGGCGCCGGCAGCGTCCATCTCGTCGCGCACGATGTTCTCAATCTTGCGGATCGAGCGCCAAGCAAGCGGCAGATAGGAATACAGGCCGGCGGCCTCCTTGCGGATCATGCCGGCACGGAGCAACAGGCGGTGGCTGGCGAGCTCAGCGTCCGCCGGATCCTCTTTAAGCGTCGGAGCATAGAGCTTAGACATATACATTGCTCGAGTCATTTACTTCTCCTCAATAAGCTTGTCGACCTCGGCCATAAGCGCGTCGACAATTTGGTCCTCAGCTACTTTACCAATGATCTGGCCATGCGAAAAGAGCAAGGCCTGACCACGTCCGCAAGCAACGCCCAGGTCAGCGTCAGAGGCCTCGCCCGGGCCATTAACCGCGCATCCCATCACGGCAATCGAAAGCGGCGCAGAGTAGTTCTTGAGCCGCTCGGTGACCTCCTCGGCGATTGGGATGAGGTTGACCTGGCAGCGGGCACACGTGGGGCACGAGACGATCTCGGGGCCACGGCGGCGAAGGCCCAGCGACTGCAGGATGCCCCAGGCGACCGGCGGCTCCTCGACCGGGTCGGCCGTGAGCGAGACGCGCATGGTGTCGCCAATGCCCTCGGAGAGCAGAATACCCAGTCCCACAGAGCTCTTAATGGTGCCCTGGAGCTTGGTACCGGCCTCCGTCACGCCCAAATGAAGCGGAACATGGGGGATTTCGCGCGACAGGGCACGATAGGTATCAAGCGTCGTAGACACGCTATGTGCCTTGGCGGAAAGCACGATGTTGGTAAAGCCGCGGTCCTCAAAGTGCTTGACGAAGCGCTCGCTCGACATCACGAGTTTCTCGGGCTGCGTAAGCCCATCGCGCTCGGCGATATCCTGCTCAAGCGAGCCGGCGTTCACGCCAATGCGAATCGCGCACCCAGCGGCGCCCGCAGCATCGATCACGGCATCGACCTTGGCCCAATCGCCGATATTGCCGGGGTTGATGCGCAGCTTGGAGGCACCAGCCTCGACAGCGCCAATGGCGAGCTTATGGTTAAAGTGGATATCGGCGACAATCGGCACCGGAGACTCGGAACAAATCGTGCGAAAGCCCTCGAGCGCAGCCTCGGTAGGCACGCTCACGCGCACGATATCGCAGCCAGCCTGCGCCAACGCGCACACTTGCGCAAGCGTTGCCTGGGCATCAGCGGTATCGGTGCAGGTCATAGACTGAACCACGACCGGAGCGCCACCACCGATCTGCACGCCGCCCACATGCACGGGGCGCGTCAACTCGCGAGGCAAAGGATGGGATAAAGACAATCCAAACACTCCCCTACAGAATAAATCGAAGGATGTCGGAACGAAGCATATAGACAAACAGCAGCGCAAAGAGCGCGATGCCGACATAGCTGACGATTGTCTGCACTTTGAGCGGCAGCTCGCGGCCCGCAATCTTTTGAATAATCTCGATGACCAGCTTGCCGCCATCGAGTGGTGGGATGGGCAGCAGGTTCATAAAGCCAAGCGAGAACGAAATGAGGGCGGCAAACGAAAGGAACGTGGCAGGGCCGGCAGCAGCGGCCTGTGAGGACATAACGCTAATACCCACGATCGAAGAAGACTGATCGAGAATCTCCATCGTATGCTGCGGCTGGAGCAGGCGCATCACGCCATCCGCTGTCTGCACGACATAGGAGAACGACAGGCGAGCCGACGTGATGGGGTCTAAACGGACCACCTGCGTAGAGGCATACACACCTAGGCGCTCGTCCTCTTTGAGCGCAACCGTGGTCGAATGCTGCTTGCCGTCACGCTCGTACTCGATGGCGATATCGTCCTTACCGGCGGCCTTGCCGATGGCATCGTAGACATCCATCCAAGTGGAACATGAGACACCGTCAACCGAAAGGATTGCATCACCGGCCTCGATACCCGCCTTGGCGGCAATAGACCCCTCGTCAACCTGACCGATCACGTTGGTATCCATCGGCACGGTGACACCCGCAATGGAATAGATGCTCATAAGGAGCAAAAAACCCGTCAAGATATTGACGATAATGCCCGCGAGCAGCATAAAGGCGCGCTTGAGAAAGCCTTGGCCAAGATAGGTGTGCGAGCGCTCTTGCGCAAGGAACTCGGCCTCGCCGCACGGCAGCTCCCACGCATCGCCCTCGGCAGTCGCATGTTCGCGATCGAAAAGGCGGCCATCAAAGGTGGTATAGCCTGCCGTGTCTCGCGGCAACGTCTGATATTTGGTGGGATAGTAGCTCGACGAGGGCTTCTCCCCTTCCTCATACCAGGGCGCGATGGAGCCCCAGCCCAGCAAAAGGGCGCATGCCTCGAGCATATCCTCCTCGGAAAGCTCGAGCTCGACAGCAAGGTCGGCCACGGTCACGCGACCATGACGATAGATAGCCGCGAGCACGCGATCGGCGCACGAAACATCGGTCGGATCCATACCGCAGATGGCAGCGTAGCCACCCAGCAGCAGCGGGGTCACGCCAAACTTGGTTCCAATGCGACGCGACGTGTAATGGATGTCAAAGCGGCACGGCAGACCCAAAAAGAACTCGGTCACACGGACGCCGCAGGCACGCGCCGCCAAAAAGTGGCCGCCCTCGTGCAAAAACACGAGGACGGAAAGCATCAGCAGGCCCCAAAAGACCGATGAGAGAACGCTCAGAACAGTATCCATAAAACGAAAAAGCAATCCTTATGGGTTAGGAACGGGTTGCGGCGAGCACCTGCGCAGCCTTTTCACGCGCCCACGCATCGATGTCGCGAAGCTGCTCAAACGAATCGACCGCCTGCATATCGTGGGCATCCATGCAGGATTCTACAATGCGATCGATATCGGTAAAGCTGCAGCCATCGTGCAGGAAGGCATCGACGGCAACCTCGTTGGCGGCATTGAGCACGCACGGCATGGTGCCACCCGTCTTGCCGGCACGCTCGGCCAGTGCCAGACAGCGGAAGGTATCCATGTCGGCAGCATCAAACGTGAGCTGCCCCAGCTCGCGGAAATCGATACGAGGCGCCGGGGTATCCCAACGCCTGTCTCTTATACACATCTGACGCTGCCGACGATCTTACGCGTGTAG
>URVF01000025.1 GCA_900551185.1 uncultured Collinsella sp.
TCTACACGCGTAAGATCGTCGGCAGCGTCAGATGTGTATAAGAGACAGGTTCCGGTAAGCGCGTGTCCCCGGGCGAGACGGCGATGTTTACCGCTCTGTACGAGCAGTCTCAAAAGGCAAAAAAGACCGGCCGTGCAAAAGGGAATGTCTTTGCGGGCGGTGCAACCTCCGCGTCGCAGCCGAGCGGGGCTCCTTCGGTGCCTGCGAACAACGCAGGTGCTGCCAACGCCGCGAATGCCGCCGGCAACGTTAATGCCGGCAAGGCCGACAACAATACTCCCTCTGCCGGTGGCGCGGGGCTTACGGGTAACCTTGGCACGATTTACACCGGCGCCTCCGAGACTGGCACGTTCGCCCGCCTGGATGATAGCGGTGCCGAGTTTGCGGGCTCGGGTTCCAAGGAAGATTATTACGATTTTGGCTTGAACTACGGTAGCGATGCTTCGTCGAGTTCGACCTCTGACGGTCTGGTCCGTCATCGCCATCGCAAGGGCGAGCGCAAAAAGCGTCACACCGGCGCCATTATTGCCGCTGTAGTCGCGGTGCTTCTCGTTGCGCTTGGCGCAAGCGGCTTTATGCTGCTTAACTCGGCAAAGACCGTAAAGAGCGAAGCGAAGGAGGCTGTCGAGATCGTCGGTGGCCTTAAGGACAAGGTCACATCGGGCGATTTTTCGACGCTGCCTGACGACGCGAAGAAGATCGATGAGCTCTGCAACAGCATGAAGGCGGAGACCTCGAGCCCGCTGTGGACGGCGGCTTCGTTTATCCCGGTGTATGGCGGCGATATCAATGCGGCCCGCACCATGATTGACGCCCTGTCCGATGTCTCGAGCAATGCGCTGGTTCCCATGGCCGACAACCTTTCGCAGGCCACGCCCGGCAAGCTGTTCCAGGACGGCATGATTAACGTGTCCGCGCTGCAGGCGGTCGCCGATTCGCTTTCCAGCAGCTCGAAGGTGTTCAAGAGCGCCAACGAGAAGATCCAGGGCATTGGCGATACTCATATTTCCCAGGTGACCGAGCTGGTCGATAAGGCCAAGGACGGCTTTGCCACCCTCAACGGTGCGGTTGACGCGGCGGAAAAGGTCGCCCCCGTCCTTCCCCAGATGCTCGGCGCCAACGGCCAGACGCGCAACTACCTTATGTACGCCATGAACAACGTCGAGATTCGTGCCTGCGGCGGCTTTGGCGGTTCGCAGGGCCTGATTTCGGTCACTGACGGCCAGATGTCGATTGGCGAGTTTGTTCCCCGCATTGGACTCAGCGAGGATGAGGCAGTCGAGAGCGTCGACGAAGAGGATGAGGCGCTGTTCGGCAACCACAGTAACCTGTACAACTCGGGCAATACCTATTCGCCTGATTGGCCCCGCAACTCGCAGCGTGTCGCCGCGCTGTGGAAGTCCCAGTATGGACAGGACGTTGATGGCGTCATCGGTATCGACCCGGTGTTCCTGCAGTATCTGCTGGGCCTGGTCGGTAATGTCTCGCTGCCCGACGGAACGGTTGTCGACGGCACCAACGCCGCAAAGGTCCTCATGCACGATGTGTACTGGAACTATCCGGTCGAGGAGTCGGACGGCATCTTTGCATCCGTCGCCAGCGCTGCCTTCGACAAGATCCTTGGCGGTATCGGCGATGTCGATGTTACGAAGCTTGTCAGCGTTGTTGAGCGCGGTGCCGAAGAGGGCCGCCTGATCGCGTGGATGAGAAACGATGATGAGCAGAATGCCATCAAAGAGACGGGTATTGACGCTTCGCTGCCCGATCCGGATGACCCGAGTGCCGATCCCGTTGCTGGCGTTTACTTTAACAACCTGAGTTTCTCCAAACTCGACTGGTATTTGAACGCCGACACGCAGATTGGCCAGGGCGTGAAGAACGGCGATGGCACGTGCTCCTATCGCATCACCGTTACCCTGACGAACATCATGACGCAGGAGGAGGCTGGCAAGCTGCCCGACTACGTTGCGGCGAACGCAACCGATGCCGCACGTGATGACGAACGTCTGAATGTCTCGTTGTTTGCCCCGACGGGCGGCAACATCAGCGACCTTACGGTTGAAGGGACCCAGTTTGGGCTTGGCGCCGCTACGTGGCATGGAATCCCCTTCTATTCGGGCACCGTTGACCTGCATGCTGGCGAGACGACGACGATCACGTATACGCTGACCACGTCGGCCGAGGCGGGGGACAAGCCGCTTACGCTGCGTCAGACTCCTACATGCCAGGCGGCTCGCGACAGCGCGTCGGCGTAGGGTTTTTCTGGTAGCGCAGATAATCGAGTACGATTTTGGGGCGGACAGGCAATCTGTTCGCCCCTATTTTGTAAGGAGAGCGCATGAAGTACTTTGGCACCGACGGCTTTCGCGGTGAGGCCAACGTTGGGCTGACGGTAGAGCACGCTTATAAGATCGGCCGCTTTGTGGGCTGGTATTACGGCGCCAACCGCGAGCGCAAGGCGCGCGTCATCGTGGGCAAGGACACGCGTCGCTCGAGCTATATGTTCGAGGCGGCGCTGGTGAGCGGCCTGGTCGCGAGCGGTGCGGACGCCTATATACTGCACGTGATCCCGACGCCGGGCGTGGCACATCAGACCGTGGAGGGCTGCTTCGATTGCGGCATCACGATCAGTGCGAGCCACAACCCGTTTTGCGATAACGGCATTAAGCTCGTCAACAGCGACGGCTTTAAGATGGACGAGGACGTGCTGGAGCTCATCGAGGACTACATCGATGGCAAGAGCGAGGTACCGCTGGCAACGGGCAACCATATCGGCGCCACGGTCGATTACATGCAGGGCCGCAACCGCTATATTGCCTCGCTCATCGCCAGCGCGAACTTTTCGCTGCAGGGCGTCAAGATCGGTATCGACTGCGCCAACGGCTCGGCATCCTCGGTGGCCAAGCCGGTGTTCGACGCACTGGGCGCCGACGTGCGCGTGATCAACGCCGCGCCCGATGGCTTTAACATCAACGTCGACTGCGGCTCCACGCATATGGAGCGCCTGCAGCGCCATGTGGTGGAGCAGGGCCTGGACGTGGGCTTTGCCTATGACGGCGATGCCGATCGCTGCCTGGCCGTGGACGAGCGCGGTCGCGTGGTAGACGGCGATCAGATCCTGTACGTGTGCGGCGTGTATCTGAACAAGCACGGGCGACTCTCGGGCGGTACCGTGGTGCCGACGATTGCCAGCAACTTTGGCCTGGTCAAGTCGCTGGAGCTTGCCGGTCTGAGCGCCGTGACCAGCGGTGTGGGCGACCGTCACGTGTATGCCAAGATGCGCGAGGGCGGCTACAGCCTGGGTGGCGAGCAGACGGGCCATACGATCTTTGGCGATATCGAGCGCACGGGCGACGGCATTATGACCTCGCTGCGCGTGATGGAAGTGATTCGTGCCGAGCGTGAGACGCTCTCGCAGCTCACGGCTCCGTGCAAGCTGCTGCCGCAGGCGCAGGTGGCCGTGCACGTGGCGGACAAGGACGCCGCGCTCGAGAACATGGGCGTGCAGAACGCCATCGCCGAGGCCGAGGCGTCGCTGGCGGGCGAGGGCCGCGTGCTCGTACGCAAGAGCGGAACCGAGTCGGTTATCCGCGTGCTGGCCGAGGCGCCCGACCAAGCATCCGCCGATGCCGCCATGAAGCGCATCGCCAACGCGCTCGAGGCTTTATAGCTACGCGGTTTTACCAAACCGCGTAGCTGCTCGACGCTGCAAACGGCCCCAAGCGGCAATCTGACGTTCAATTTCAAGGGCGCGACCAGAAGGTCAGCGCCCTTTCATTTCACGTCACCTTGCTCGCTTGGGGCCGTTTTCGCTGACGTTGCCAAGACATTAGCGTCAACGAACTAGTCATTGGGTACCTAGTTATTGGGTGAAAAAAGGGGACGCTGCGGATTGGTTCCGCGGCGTCCCCTTTGCGTTGGCGTGTCGGTTATGCCTTACAGCTCGTAGAGCGTGGTGAACTTGTCCTGCAGGTAGCTGCAGTAGTAGCGGGCATCGAACGCCATGCCGCACGCGCCCTTGATGAGCTCCGGCGCGTCCTTGGCGCGGCCCCACTGCCAAATGTGCTCGCCCAGCCAGGCGCGGACAGGTGTCAGGTCGCCGCCCGCGCAGGCGCCGTTAAGGTCGACACCGTCGCGGCATATGGCCGGCACAAACATGGCATCGTAGGCACTGCCCAGCGCATACGTGGGGAAGTAGCCAAACGAGCCGCCGCTCCAGTGCGTATCCTGTAGGCAGCCGTGCGTGTCGTCGGGAACGGGAATGCCCAGGTACTCATCCATAAAGCGATTCCAAAGCGCGGGGATGTTCTTGGCCGTGGCCTCGCCGGCAAACAGCATGCGCTCGATCTCGTAGCGCACCATAACGTGCAGCGGATAGGTGAGCTCGTCGGCCTCGGTGCGGATCAGCGAAGGCTGCGCGATGTTCACGGCGTGGTAGAGCGTGTCCTCGTCGACGTCGCCGTAGACCTCGGGTGCGTGGCGGCGCAGCACCTCGAGCAGCGGTCCCATAAAGGCACGGCTGCGGCCCACGGTGTTCTCAAAGAAGCGGCTCTGGCTCTCGTGGATGCCCATGGAGGTGCCGCCCTCCAGGCAGGTGCGCGCATAGGCGGGATTGACGCCCAGCTCGTACATGGTGTGCCCCGCCTCGTGGATGATGCTGTAGACGTTGGAGATGCAATCGTCCTCGTAGATGTGTGTCGCGATGCGCGCGTCACCCACGGCAAAGCCCTCGCTAAACGGGTGCTCGGTAAAGGCAAGCGTGGTGTCGTCCAGGTTCAGGCCGACGAGCTTCATCAGGTCGAAGCTCATGGCGCGCTGGGCGGCCTCGGGCACGCGGGCGTGCAAAAAGTCGGCATCGGGCTGCTGACCGCGCTCGCCGATGGCGTGCACGAGCGGCACGACCGTGGCCTTGACCTCCTCGCAAAACGCGTCGAAGCTCTTGGCGGAAAGGCCGCGCTCGTACTGGTCGAGCCAAACGTCGTATGGGTCGCGCTTGGGGTCCATGAGTTCGGCCTGATGCTTAAGTTGGGCGACGATTCTATCCACATAGGGCTCAAAGCTCGCCCAGTCGTTGGCCGTCTTGGCCTTATGCCACACGGCGTCGGCCTCGCAGGTGAGCCTGGTCCAGGCTTCGGCCTCCTCGGTAGGAATAACGCTTGCCTCGCGCTGGTCGCGGCCGAGCACGCGGATCTCGTCGAGCAGCTGCGGGTCGTCTACATGTCCGTCTGCAACCGTCTCGCGCGCTAACGAGCGTACGAGCTCAACGGACTTCTCGCTGGTCAGTAGCTTGTGATGCTCGCCGGCAAGGGTTCCCATGGCGTCGGCGCGCGCTGCGGCGCCGTTGGCAGGAGCAATCGTCGCTCCATCGAACTCGGCAATCTTGAGCAGGTACTCGCGAGTCCACAGCTTGCCCTCGAGTTTGCGGAACTTTTTGACGGCCTTGTCGACTTTAGCGGCCTTGACGCCCTTGGCGGCCTTTGCCACGGCGGCCTTGGCCTTCTTATCGAGTTTCTTTCCCATACCGTATCCTTAATCTCGCAGGCCGAGCGCCGTAAGCGGCTGCGCGGCCAGTTTGCACAGCTACCTGCCTTGTACCCAGCACGAACAAAACGGAACGCGGCGATATGCTCGCAGAATGTGGTATCCTATAGCCCAATGCGTTGACGGAGAGGGCTTTGCCCGCCGCGTCGCCGGCAAGAGAGGGAAGGTCATGGGCTGCAAGCCTTCCTGCGGTGGCAAGGGCTAAGCGTTCACTCCCGAGCAGCGACCTCAACGGGCGCGCGGCCAGTGGCAGCAAAGCCTCAGTAGGGAAGCCGTGAGCCTCGCGACAAGAGGCGCAGAGTGGGCGCGGCGGGCCATACATCCGCCGGGTCAAACAAGGTGGTACCGCGGAATTTAACCGTCCTTGGGCAATGCACATGCCCGAGGGCGGTTTTTTGTTACCGAACCGGGCCGCGCATCCGCAGCATCGGGAGGCGTCAGCCGTCCCGGAGCGCGGATGCGCGAGAGACGAAAGGGAAGACATGAGTCTGATTGATGATCTGGTCAAACTCGAGGAAGAGGCCAAGGAGCTCGTCGCAGGTGCCGACGACGCCGCCAAGCTCGAGGCTGCGCGCGTTGAGCTGCTCGGTCGCAAGGGCCGTATCACCGGCCTGATGCGCATGATGGGCAAGCTCGCCCCCGAGGATCGTCCCATGATGGGCAAACGCGCCAACGAGATGCGCCAGCTGATCGAGGGCATGCTCGACGAGCGCACCACCGAGATGAAGGCCGCCGCCCTCAAGCACGCACTCGAGCACGAGGCCGTCGACATCACGCTGCCGGGCATCCGTCCGCAGATCGGTCACCAGCACCTGATCAAGCAGATCATCGAGGAGGCCGAGGACATCTTCTGCGGCATCGGCTACACCGTCGAGTCCGGCCCCATGGTCGATACCTCCTACTACAACTTCACCGCGCTCAACGCGCCCATGGATCACCCGAGCCGCTCGGCTCGCGACACGTTCTATGTGATCGACAACAACCCCGGCAGCGTTGCGCATCCCGAGGCTCACGCTCACGGCGAGTCCGACGTGCTGCTGCGCACCCAGACCTCGGGCGTGCAGATCCACACCATGGAGTCGCAAAAGCCGCCCATCTACATGATCTGCCCGGGCACCGTCTATCGTCCCGACACGGCCGACGCCTGCCACCTGCCGCAGTTCAACCAGATCGAAGGCCTGGTCGTCGACGAGGGCATCACCTTTGGCGATCTTAAGGGCACGCTCGACTACTTTGTTAAGTGCATGTTTGGCGAGGATCGCAAGACGCGCTATCGCCCGCACTTCTTCCCCTTCACCGAGCCCAGCTGCGAGGTGGACGTGAGCTGCCACGTCTGCGGCGGCAAGGGCTGCAACTTCTGCAAGCACAGCGGATGGATCGAGATCCTGGGCTGCGGCATGGTCGACCCCAACGTCCTGATCAACTGCGGCATCGACCCCGAGAAGTACACCGGCTTCGCCTTTGGCATTGGCGCCGAGCGCGTCGCGGCCCTGCGCTACGACCTGCCGGACCTGCGAACGCTCATGACGGGCGATATGCGTTTTCTGAATCAGTTCTAGGCTGCGGCTTGCCCAAGCACGGCACCTCGGCGCTCATTCGTCGCTTGCGTACCAAAGTACGCGGCGCTCCTCTTTCGGGCCGATCTGCCGCACTTGGACAACCCTCGCTTTGTAAGGAATGTTCACAAAGTTGAAGTTTCCACCTGCATCTTTTCGCAGGCTTTCAGTATGAAAGGAGAGCTAGATGCGTGTTTCTTACGACTGGCTCAAGACCATGATCGATATTCCGGAGGATCCCAAGACCCTTTCGGACGAATATATCCGTACCGGCACCGAGGTCGAGGCGATCGACACCGTGGGAGAATCCTTCGACCATGTGGTGACTGCCAAGGTGCTCACCAAGACCCCCCACCCCGATAGCGACCACATGTATGTGTGCTCGGTCGACGTGGGTGACAAGAACCTCGACGCCGACGGCAACCCCGCTCCGCTGCAGATCGTCTGCGGCGCGCAGAACTTCGAGGCCGGCGACCACATCGTCACGGCCATGATCGGCGCCGTGCTTCCCGGCGACGTCAAGATCAAGAAGAGCAAGCTTCGCGGCGTCGTGTCCATGGGCATGAACTGCTCCGCGCGCGAGCTCGGCCTGGGCGGCGACCACTCCGGCATCATGATCCTGCCCGAGGACACGCCCTGCGGCATGCCGTTTGCCGAGTACGTGGGTTCGAGCGACACCGTGCTCGACTGCGAGATCACGCCCAACCGCCCCGACTGCCTGACCATGATCGGCATGGCCCGCGAGACCGGCGCCATCTTCGACCGCGATTTCCACGTTGAGCTGCCCGCCATCAAGGCCGAGACTGGCCGCGCGACCGACGACGAGCTTTCCGTTGAGATTGCCGACGAGGGCCTGTGCGACCGCTACGTTGCCCGCATCGTGCGCAACGTCAAGGTCGGCCCGTCGCCCGACTGGATGGTCAAGCGCCTTAACGCCCTGGGCGTGCGCCCGCACAACAACATCGTCGACATCACCAACTATGTGATGATGCTCACCGGTCAGCCGCTGCACGCCTTTGACCTGGACACCTTTGCCGCGCGCGATGGCCACCGTCGTGTGGTGGTTCGCGCCGCCCAGCAGGGCGAGAAGTTCACGACGCTCGACGGCGAGGAGCGCGTGCTCGACGCCGGCATGGGCCTCATCACCGACGGCGAGCGTCCCGTGGCGCTGGCCGGTGTCATGGGCGGCATGGATTCCGAGATCGAGGACGATACCGTTGACGTGATGGTCGAGAGCGCCTGCTTCAACGCCGGCCGCACCTCGCACACCAGCCGTGACCTATCGCTGATCTCCGACGCCTCCATCCGCTTTGAGCGCCAGGTCGACGAGACCGGCTGCGTGGACGTCGCCAATGTGACGTGCGCGCTCATCGAGGAGATCGCCGGCGGCGAGGTCGCCCCCGGCTATGTGGACGTGTTCCCCGCGCCCAAGACCATCGACAGCATTAAGCTGCGTTTGGCCCGCGTGCACGCCATCTGCGGCGCCGACATCGAGCCCGACTTTATCGAGCGCTCGCTTACCCGCCTGGGCTGCACCGTCGAGCGCGATGGCGAGGACTTTATGGTCACGCCGCCGAGCTTCCGTCCCGACCTGCCGCGTGAGATCGACCTGATCGAGGAGGTCCTGCGCCTGTGGGGCATGGGCCGTGTGACGGCGACCATCCCGGCTGCCAAGAACCACATCGGCGGTCTGACGCGCGAGCAGAAGCTTACCCGCAAGGTCGGCGAGATCCTGCGCGCCTGCGGCCTCAACGAGACCACGACTTTTGGCTTTGCTGCCCCGGGCGACCTGGAGAAGATCGGCATGTCCACCGAAGGCCGCGGCTGCCCCGTGGTGCTCATGAACCCGTTGGTCGCCGAGCAGACCGAGATGCGCCGCTCGTTGCTGCCGGGCTTACTGCAGTCCGTTGCCTATAACGAGGCCCACGGCACGCCCAACGTGCACCTGTACGAGGTCGGCAGTCTGTTCCACGGTCGCGAGAACGCCAGCCTGCCCAAGGAGACCAAGTCCGTCGCGGGCGTGCTCTCGGGTCAGTGGAGCGAGCAGTCTTGGAACATGAAGTACCGCAAGCTGCGTTTCTTCTTTGGCAAGGGCATCGTCGAGGAGCTGCTCGCCCAGCTGCGCATTGAGAAGGTTCGCTTCCGTCCCGTCGAGGGCGAGAGCTATGCCTTCCTGCAGCCGGGTCGTGCTGCCGAGGTGCTCTCGGGCGGTACCGTGCTGGGCTGGGTTGGCGAGATCCACCCCGAGGCGCGCGAGGCTATGGGCATTGACGAGGTCGTCGTCGCCTTTGAGCTCGACTTGGATAAGCTGATCAAGGGCGCCCGCAACCAGGAGAACTACCGTGAGTTCTCGCAGTACCCGGCCGTTGAGCACGACCTCGCTATCGTGGTCGACAACACTGTGACCTGCGAGGATCTTGAGCGTCGTATTACGAGCGCCGGCGGCAAGCTGCTCGAGGGCGTGCGCCTGTTCGATGTCTACCGCGATCCGGTCCGCATCGGCAAGGGCAAGAAATCCATGGCCTTTGCGCTTACGTATCGCTCCGACGACCACACGCTCACCAGCGAAGAGGTCGAAAAGGCGCACCAGAAGATCGTCACCAAGGTGTGCAAGGGCGTAAACGGCGAGGTCCGCGGCTAGGTCCTGCGCCGGATATAGGCCAGCGTCGGCTGCCGCCGAGTCTTACGTGACTGCTGTTTTCGGTATAAGGCACCGTTGAGCCTTCATATATGACACGCGCATTACATAACGGCGTGCTGCTTTGTCGGCAGTGCGCCGTTTTGCTATGATAGCCCGCGGCGTGTTACGAATCTGACAATGCGTAACACTGACAAGGTGATTCAAGCGGCGTTGCAATTCTGTGCGTCGATAACCGGGAGGCGTATATGCACATTCCAGATAACTACCTGTCCCCGCAGACCGATGCCGTTATGGCGGTGGCGATGGTGCCCGTTTGGGTTCATTGCATCAAAAAGGTGCGCGCCACGCTCGATCGCGAGCACATGGCTTTCCTGGGCATCTGCGCCGCGTTCTCCTTCCTGCTCATGATGTTCAACGTGCCGCTACCTGGCGGCACCACGGGTCACGCCGTTGGCGGCGCGCTCATCGCGCTGCTGCTGGGCCCCGAGGCTGCGGCTATCGCTGTCTCGGTTGCGCTGGCGCTGCAGGCGCTGCTGTTTGGCGACGGCGGCGTTCTGTCGTTTGGCGCCAACTGCTTTAACATGGCCTTTGTGCTGCCGTTTGTCGCTGCTATCGTGTTCCGTGCGCTCAACAGCCGTCTGCACGACAAGAGCTGGGGCACCTCGGTTTCTGCCGTCGTGAGCGGTTGGGTCGGCCTGTGCCTGGCGGCCCTGTGCGCGGCAATCGAGTTTGGTATTCAGCCGATGCTCTTTACCAACGCTTCGGGCGCGCCGCTGTATTGCCCCTTCCCGCTGTCCGTGGCTATTCCGGCCATGTTGATTCCGCATATGCTGGTTGCCGGCGTGATCGAGGGCGTGGCGACGGCCGCCATCTACGGTTTCATCAAGAAGACGGCGCCGAGCGTTATCGTCGGGCCCGAGGCCGTCGATGGCCAGCTTGCTGCCGAGGGCGCTGCTGCCAAGAAGACCTCGCTGGTCCCCACGCTCATCTTGGTTGCCGTGCTTGTCGTGGCCACGCCGCTGGGCCTGCTGGCCACGGGTGACGCCTGGGGTGAGTGGGACGCCGAGGGCGCCGCGACCGCCGTTCAGGAGGCTGGCGATGACAGCCTGCAGGCTTCGGTCGGTCTCGATGCCCCGACCTTCGCCGATGCCCTGCCCACGGGCGATTATCTGCAGGCCTATTCCGAGGAGCAAGGCCTTGGCTTTGCCGGTCAGGCTGCCATGTATATCCTGTCCGGTGTGATTGGCGTGGCGGTGCTCACCATCGCGTTCCGTCTGATCTCGCTGACGGTTAAGGAAAACTGAGCGCATGCAGATGGTCGAGCTGCCTAGCTGGCTTGCGGCCGAGGAGCGATACGAGCCCGCGGGGGCTCGGCATCGTGTGATGCAAAAGAACGTCCTGCACCTGGCGAGCCTGCTTGAGCGGGTTCGCCTGGGTGGAGGCGCGCACGAGGGCGGGTCGATGGTCGACCGCGCCCTTTCTTGCGTTTCGGCTCCGGTGCGCCTGGTGGGGATGTTCGTCTGCGTCCTGTGCGTGTGCCTGACGCAGAGCCCGCTGTACCTGATGCTGATGGCGGCTATCGCGCTGGTGCTGGTCGCGGTGCGCCCCGCACGCGGGCTGCGGGCAACCTTTGTGCCGGCGCTTGGCGCTGCGGGGCTCGCAGCGGTTCTGGCGCTGCCTGCCCTGCTGCTGGGCGCTTCCGCTACGGGCGCCATGCTCAAAATTGCGCTCAAGACGTTCATTAACGTGTCGCTCGTGCTGGGCGTTTCGTGGACACTCACCTGGAGCCGCATGTCGGCGGCGCTCAAGATGCTGCATCTACCCGACGAAGTTATCTTTACGTTTGATATGGCGCTCAAGCACATCGAGGTGCTGGGTCGTACGGCGCACAATCTGTGCGAATCGGTCATGCTGCGCAGTGTTGGCCGTGCGCCTGAGGGATTTTCACGTACCGATTCGATCGCGGGTATCATGGGCATGACCTTTATCAAGGCGATGGAATGCAGTCGCGCGATGGACGAGGCTATGCTTTGCCGCGGCTTTGCCGGTGCGTATCCGGCGCCCGCGCGCGCCGGGTTTGGCTGGCGCGATGCCGTTTACGCAGCCGTTGTGGTTCTGCTCGCCGTGTTGTGCGCAGTGCTGTAGCGCGGGCGGTCGAGCCGTCGATGTGGATAGGGAAGGGCGACGTTTTGGCAAACGATACGAATGGCGCGATGGGCGTGAGCGGTGCTGCTGGCGCCGAGACCACGCCGCTCATTGAGCTGCGCGACGTGGTGTTTTCCTATACGGGTCATACGGTTGTCGATGGCGTTTCGCTGCAGGTCGATCGTGGTGAACTCGTTGCCCTGCTCGGTCCCAACGGTTGTGGCAAGACGACGATCATGCGCCTTATTAACGGCCTTGAGCTCGCGGACGCAGGGGCATACCTGTTTGACGGGCACGTGATCGATGCGGCGTATCTGAAGGATTCTGCTGCTGCTCAGAAGTTCCACCAGCGCGTGGGCCTGTCTCTTATACACATCTCCGAGCCCACGAGACTAGGCATGATCTCGT
>URVF01000026.1 GCA_900551185.1 uncultured Collinsella sp.
CTACACGCGTAAGATCGTCGGCAGCGTCAGATGTGTATAAGAGACAGGCTCTCCGCGCATGGGACTCTTGCGGCGACCGTTTTCGGAGGCCATGGACAAGCTCGTGGGCGCCGTTCGCATGGGATGTTCCGTCGAACACGCGCAAAAGCTCGGTGGTGCCGCAACGGGTGGCGTCGACACCGACGGCATGGTGCGCGCCACGTCTGCACTGCCCACACCGATCTGGCACGCCGTTATGAGGCATCTTGCCGAGCACTCAAACTGCTAAATCGAAAAAGCCTGCCAATCAGCGGCGCCGCTCCAACGCTCAACAAGACGCTCCAGGCACCAGGCGGCATTGGCGGGACTTGTCGAGGGCAGGACAATGGCAGGCAGCCCCGTCCGATCTTGCAAGTAGCGTTTGTAGAGTCGCCCTGCCGTACCGCCGTTACAGACAACGACCTCGATCGGCGCGGCATCGGTAATGCGCTCGATATGTGCCGGCACAACGTTGCGGATGCTCGCGTCGCTCGAGCCCTTAATGTCGCAGCTCTCAATTGCATCCCACAGGGCCACGCCGCCGTTCAGCAGCATGGCCCGCTTGGCGGCAATGGAGGCATCGAGCGTCGCGGGCTCACCGCTTGCCAAAGGATCGCCCTCGTTGGGCGGCACAGGCATACCGAGGCACGTGGCCATCACACGCCAAAAGCGATTCTGAGGGTTGCCGTAATAAAAGGCATTGGCGCGCGAAAGCACCGAGGGAAACGACCCGAGCACCAAAACGCGCGAGTGCTCGTCAAACACGGGCTCAAACCCATGCTCAATATGTTGATAGCCCTCGTCAGATACGGCCATGGGCTAGGCTCTCAACAGATAGCGCACCTCGTAGGGTGCAAGCTCAAGGGTACCCGTCAGCTCGACCGTGGGCGCATCGTCGGCAAGCAGGTCGACGAAGGAGCCGTTGAGTTCGCCGGCTCCAAAGGTATAGGGCTCGTTCACGGCATTGACCGCCACGAGCACCGTCGCGTCGTCGCAGGCGCGCTCGAACAGCAGCTGCTTGTTCTGGATCACCACGTTGCGATAGGCACCGTAGTTGAGAGCACGGGCAGCCGCGTCGTCGGCCGAGCGAAGGTGCGCAAGCTGCGTGATGAACGCCGTCAGCTCGTTGGGCGCAGGCTCATTGAGCGCAGGTCGCAGCGCCCAGTCGCCATCGGGGCCACCCTTTTCGCCGGCAATTCCCCACTCGCTGCCATAGTAGACGCACGGGATGCCCGGCATGCCAAAGAGCATGCCGTAGGCGGGACGCAGACACGACTTGTCGGTGAGGATACTTGCCAGGCGCGGCACATCGTGGTTGTCGACAAACGACAGCAGATGTTTGCCGCGGTAGATGCACCACGGATCGCCGCCAAACTGGCGGTGCAGCGAATGGGCGATCTCGAACATGTTGACCGAGTTAAAGCTGGAGTACAGGCCCTTGTAGCACTCGTAGTTGGTGCAGGAGTCGAGCATCTCGTCGTTGACGATTTGGTTGTAGTCGCCGTGGAGCGTCTCGCCGATCAGCACAAAGTCGGGCTTGAGCTCACGGGTAAAGACGTGCAGGCGGCGCATAAAGTCGCGGTCGAGCATATAGGCAACGTCCAGGCGCAGGCCGTCGACGCCAAAGACCTCGGCCCAGCGGCGCACGGACTCGAGCAGGTAATCGACCACAGCGGGATTTTGCAGGTTGAGCTTCACAAGCTCAAAATGGCCTTCCCAGCCCTCGTACCAAAAGCCATCGCGATAGCAGGAATCGCCGTCAAAGCTAATGTGGAACCAGTCCTTGTACGGCGAGTCCCACTTGCGCTCCTGCACATCGCGGAAGGCCCAAAAACCGCGGCCGACGTGGTTGAAGACGGCATCGAGCACCACGCGGATGCCATGGGCATGCAGCGTGTCGCATACGGCGGCAAAGTCGGCGTCCCCACCCAGGCGACGGTCGATATGGCGCAGGCTGCGTGTATCGTAGCCGTGGCTATCAGATTCGAGCGGTGGGTTGATAAGCACAGCGCCAACGCCGAGTTCCTGCATGTAGTCGGCCCATTGGGCGACCTTCATGATAGGAGCATCGGGGTTGGGCGCGGCGTTGGCAGCTTGGGATAGTTCATCCTCGGCAACGGGCGCGGCGTTTTCGCGCGGAGCCCCGCAAAAGCCCAGCGGATAGATCTGATAGAACGTCGTCTCGTATGCCCACATAACAGCCTCCCGGAAATCCTTTACGCAACGCCACCCATTGTATGCCCAGCATGCATCCCCTCCCCCAAAATAAGTTGCGGTGGAATACGGACTGTTTGCCGGGTTTATTGGGCCCAGCAGTCCGCATTTCACCGCAACTGATGAGGAGGATGTGGCTAGGCGACGGGCTTTGCGCGGCGTATGGCCGGGAACAGCACGGTGATGGCGAGGATCTTGCCAAATAAATGGTACTGCCGAGATGCCGCCGAGCGAATAGAGGGGTGCCCGCACGGGCGGCTACCCTATGATAAAGGCGGCATATTCCCGCACCTGATCTACTAAAGGTAGTTGAACGATGGCAGACATTAAAATCAAGATCGTCAGCAATCCATATCAAGAAATTGTCCGGTTCTTCCGATGGGATAACGGCTGGCAAGAAATAACAACCTCCACAAATCCCAACAGCGCGCTCCATAGCACGAAGATCGTTAAGGGATTCTTCCCCTTTAAGGCCGAAGAAATAATCGAGATCATTGCCAAAGAGTTCGGCGGCGGCGAAAAAATCGAATTGCATTTTGAAGGAGCAGACGACGAATGGCAGGAGTTGCTCGCCATCTGCACCGAAGGGCCACGTGCCAACACATACGAGGTCATACGAGACGAGCGCTATCTATCAAACGCCCGTGACGTCTTGCCGGAAATTGTCGAAGTCTTCAGAGAAATCCAGGGGCTTGTAGACGAAGCAGTCTCCGAGCGAACAAAAGTCTCTGAGCAAATTAGGAAGTTCACCGATGTCTCGAGCGACATCATCCCGCTGTGTGTGCTCGGCAGCTATAGTGCAGGCAAATCGACGCTCATCAACGCCCTCATTGGCATGGAGATCCTTCCCAGCGGCGACGAGCCTGTAACAGCCCGCATATTTCAAATCAAACGTTCAAAAGACCGAGACCGCGCAATGGTTCAATTCTCCTGTGGCAACAGGCGATTCTTGCTACGTTTTGATCTTGATGGCCTCATGGAAAACAAAGAGCTTATAGGGGAGCCCCTATACGACAAAATCGCGGCCAAAGTCGCTGACTCCATGCCCGGCATGGCCTCCCATATGAACAGTGCCCTCAAGGTTCTTAACTCATACCATGCCGATGAAGACGACCGGACCATCTCCGATCTGATCAGAATCGAGGTGCCCTTTAGCGATACCGATCCATGGCCTCACGACAGGGAGTTTGTCATCTTTGACACCCCGGGCTCAAACTCTGCCTCCAACGCCGATCACGCCCGGGTGCTCAAACAGGCAATGGAGGGCCTCTCGAATGGCCTTCCCATTTTCGTTGCGGAGTACAACTCGCTCGATACGAAGGACAACAAGAACCTCTCCAACGAAATAGAGCAGATTCCCGCAATCGATGAACGCTTTGCCATGATCGTAGTCAACAAAGCAGATTCCGCCGACCTTCCCAAAGGAGGATTCGACGATGAAGCCGTCTCGCAAATCATGCGTTGGTCCATTCCGGCCAGCCTTTACGGGCAAGGTATCTACTTTGTTTCTTCCATCCTCGGCCTAGGCTCAAAGAACTCCAGCGAGTTTATAAGCGACAACTATGCCGAAAAATTCGAAGACCAGCAGCGTAAATACACCGATCCGACAAGCCGCTTCTACAAAACGCTCTACCGCTACGATATCCTTCCGGGACAGATCTCGCGCAGAACCAACCGCGAATCCGAGGCTTGCAAGGACCTCCTTCTTGCCAACAGCGGACTCTTTTGTATCGAAAATGAAATACGACTGTTTGCCGAGCGGTACTCTGCCTACAACAAATGCAGCAGGTCGGAATCGCTCCTACAAGAAATTGTCAGCATAACCGAAGAAGAGATTGCCGATAAGAAAACCGACCTCGAACAAAAGAAAGCACAGCGAGAAGCCGAGCTCGAAGAGGATAAGCGCAATCTCATCAACCAGCTCGAAGACTGCAAAGAGCATGCAAGGCTGGACTCCTCGGCCAGCTATGCCGGCGCCATCGACAGGAACGTTTCCGCCGAGCAGTGGAAAACCAACCTTGGTACGCTTCAGGCGCGTCAAGGCGCCATTACCGAAGACAAGCGAGAGCGCCTCGAATACTCAAGACGGTCGAACGCAGCTGCGCAAGCGTTTGACTCAATCGCCCTTAACTTTTTCAATAGACTCGGCGAATCGATAAAAGGAAGCCCGGCCAACACACAAAAGGACGTCGACTCCCAGCCAACATTTGGGCTAGCGGAGGTTGGCAAAGGCCTTTGTGATGACATCACCGATGCGCTCCAAAAAAGATCCGACGCAAAGGCTGCCGAAAGAACAGCCGACAAAGATGCCGCCGACCAACTCTTTAACGAGGTCATCAATCACTATGACGAATGTACCGAGCAAATAGCTCAGACCATCGATGAGCTGTCGCAAAGCTATTGGAAGGACTGTGCGGAGCATAGCCGCGATGCCCTCTATCGCATCGCCACCAGCAGCGACAATCCTCTTTCCGAAGAGAAGCGCCAAGAGGTCGGCGATATCATTCTTAAATATCGTGGCCTCGCGCTCGATAAGACAAAGGGCCCCATTTTCAGCAAGGCAGACTTTACCGAACTGAAGCTCATGGACCGCGTCATCTTTAAATCCGACAAGCTTTTGCTTAGGAAAGTCGAAGACAAATTCAACCGCGAAATCTCACGGTGTTTCTGCGAAGCACGCGCCGAAACAGAGCGCGAGCATACCTACGGCGTTACCGAATGGCTCAACGAGCTGCTCGGCCAAATTACGAGCAATATCACCGACTACAACCCGGTGCTCCATGGCCATGTCGAAGACATCAACAGGCAAACCGCGGAGATCAACGCTCTCGAAGCAAAACTCGAGACGCTCAATAATCGAAAAGAGTACATTGCGCGCGTCATTAATTGGAAGGAATAGGCTGATCGCATGGGCATCAAAAACGCGATTATGCGCGCTGCCGATAAAGCCGGCAACGCGGTCGCAACCGTCTCGGTACTCAGCAGCTCCCAACTCGATGAGGTCGATAAAAAGCGAACAGCATACTTGTCAGAAAAGCCGAATCCGGCAGACGAGCAAGCTGTCGAGCTCACCAATCGGCTCTTGGCAACTGCCGCCGTTGAGCTTCATAACGCCTATCTGCCGCAGCTGCGAAATGTTTACGCGCCGATTGACCCCTCCATCGAATACCCCACGGGCTTTAACGCCGACAACAACATCCGCTTCATGAATATCACGAAGTGGATCGTCGACCCCAACGAGGACAGTCTCGAGAAGCTTGTAAATGTGTACGACGTTCTTTCTGACGAAGAATGCAACATTGCGCTGATCTTTAATCGAACCAGCGCAAACACCGAGGTATTTCTCGCAGTCGTCAATAGCGACAATGCCCGCGACAACATCGACGCCGATAATTTTTCCCGACGCATGTCGGATGCCTTGAGGGGCAACTTCCCCGGTTCCGAAGTGGGACCCGCCAACCGCGGTCCCATTCCGTGTCTAGACAATCGACGCCCGTCTTCGGTTGCCGCCGTTTCGAATATTCCAGCCGAAAAGAACGAGAAGTTCGTCACACAAACTATTGAGAAGGTTCTCGACGGCATTGTGCCCGGTAGGCCGAGCGAAGACTACACTATCGTGCTGCTCGCAACCCCGATTCACGATATCGAATCGCGTAAACTCCGCCTCGCCGAGCTCCACACACTGCTGACGCCCTATGCCACATGGACGACCAACTACACATATCACCAGAACAACTCCATCGGATCGTCCGCGACGATTGGCATCAATGCAGGTGTGAGCGCCGGCAGACAGGTGGGAAACAATCAGGCTGTTGCTCAAAACTACAACGAGACAGATTCGACAAACGGGTCGGTCTCGGAATCGAGCAACGAGAGCGTAACCGACTCGTCCACATCGACCGAAAGCATCACGGATACGGTCACCGACGGCAGGAATGAATCCTCGAGCGGGAGCGTAAGCCTAGGTGTAGGCGCAGGAATAGGCCCAGGCGCATCCGCAGGCGTATACGGCGGCGGCAATCTCGGCGTATCCGCAAGCCATACCGAGGGCTCGTCGCACTCCACATCTACGGCAACAGGCACAAGCTCATCTACCGGCAAAGCCATATCCAACTCGCTCGGCAAAGCCGTTACCAGCGGCGTTGGCAAGGCTGTCTCTAAGGGAGCTTCCGTGACTTCCGGTGTTTCGCAGGCAGTAAATCTAGGTGCCAACTTTGGCGGATCGTTCGCACGCTCAAGCACGGTCACCGCTACCATCGGCGCCGACGAAGGCATCACACAGACGTTCAAGAATTACTCCATCCAACACGCGCTCGAAATACTCGAGTTGCAAATGAAGCGCTACGACCTTGCCTCGGCACTCGGCATGTGGGACTTTTGCGCCTACGTGCTATCAGAAGACCACAACGTCGCGAACAACGTTGCCCACACTTACCTCGCCCTCACCCAGGGCAAAGAGTCCTATATGTCTCAGGCTGCAGTAAACCTCTGGCGTGGAGACCTCGGAGAGCAAAGTGCCGACGCCGCGGCAATCTGCTCCTACCTTCGCGATTTGCGCCATCCTGCTTTTGCCCTCTCCCCCGCCCTGCTCGATCAACATCCGAGCTTTTCGGTTTACCCAGCAACGGTCGATGCAACAACTGCCCTTTCGGGCAAGGAGCTGGCCTACTCGCTCAACTTTCCCAAGAAATCCGTCCCAGGGCTGCCCGTCATCGAGTGCGCTTCTTTTGGGCGCAACGTCTCGACGTTCGATGGCACGCAGCCCCAACAAGGCCTTTGCATAGGCAAGGTTTTCCACATGCATCGCGAGGAACGCATTAGGACGTTCCTGTCAAAAGACTCGCTCGCCTCGCACACCTTTGTTACGGGCAGCACCGGCGCAGGAAAGACCAATACCGTCTGCCGCATCCTCGATCAGGCGCTCGATCAGCAGGTCAACTTCCTTGTCATTGAACCTGCCAAGGGCGAATACAAGGACGTGTACGGGGGCCGCGAAGACGTAAACGTCTTTGGAACCAATCCAGAATTCACGCCGCTCCTGCGCATCAATCCTTTTAGCTTCCCGTCCGGCATCCATGTGCTGGAGCACCTCGACCGACTCGTTGAGATCTTCAATGTTTGCTGGCCCATGTACGCCGCCATGCCCGCCGTCCTCAAGGACGCTGTCGCCAGGTCATACGAAGACTGCGGATGGGACCTTGCCGCTTCTGATAACCCGTATGGAGCCGATCTCTTTCCCTGCTTTGCAGATGTTGCCCGCAACGTCCGCGAGATTCTCGACTCCAGCGAGTACGATGCCGAAAATAAAGGCGCCTACAAGGGGTCGCTGCTCACGCGTCTCAACTCGCTCACCAACGGGCTCAACGGCATGATGCTTTCGTCGAGCGAAGTCGACGCTACCGTGCTTTTTGACGCCAACACAGTCATCGATCTATCGCGCATTGGCTCCGCCGAAACAAAATCCCTACTCATGGGTCTTCTTGTACTCAAACTTCAAGAACATCGTATGGCCGAGAAAAAAGGCATGAACCAGCCGCTTCGCCATCTGACCGTGCTTGAAGAGGCGCACAACCTGCTTAAGCGATCGTCGAGCAGCCAAGGCTCGGAGAGCGGCGACCTGACAGGCAAGAGCGTCGAGATGATCTCGAATGCCATCGCCGAGATGCGTACATACGGCGAAGGCTTCATCATCGCCGACCAGGCGCCCGGACTTCTCGATATGGCAGCCATTCGCAACACAAATACCAAAATCATCCATCGCCTGCCTGATCTTTCGGACCGCGAGCTCGCCGGTCGCGCTGCCAACCTCAACGATCAACAGATCGTCGAGCTGGCGCGTCTGCCTAAGGGCGTTGCGGCGATCTATCAGAATGACTGGGTCGAACCGGTGCTTTGCAAGATCGCCAAAGCGGAGGATGGCGAGCACTTTACATACGGCCGCCCCATCGACGATGTCGTAAGCAACCAGAGCGATGATGCCCTTGCCGTAGCGCGCATGCTGACCTACGGAATCAGCATCGGAACCAAGGCGGAGCTGCATAGCGTTCGAGAGCGGCTCGATCGCCTCCATATCGACGCGTCTGCAAAGGTCAAGATCCTGCGCACCGTTCAAAACCCACCCGCCGAACCGCGCATGACCAAGCTGGGACCCATAATGAGCACACTGTTTCCCAACGTTGCCAAAGCGGTCGAGGACGAACGCGAGTGCAGCGATGAAGCCGAACAATGGTCAATGGCGGCGGACGCGGCACTCAGGTCCTCCATCGACCGCGATATCGACAGCCGCACCAGGCAGGTCATCATCCAGGGCATCATGACCGATGTCTTGTGTCTGCAAATGCAAGATACCCAAGCATATTCCGATTGGCACAACTGGAACGAGAATAGCGAGGTGAGCTAATGGAGTTCAAGCAAATGAAAGACGGCGTCGCCAAGCTAGGCGATAAACTTGGGTTCAATCCCGATAAACTCATTGGCCCCGAATCAAAGGAAACCAAAACAGAAGTTAGCGATATCGACCGCACGGACTCCATCAATCCTGACAAATTAATTGAATCCTCGGTGGAATCGTGTGACTACCCTTCTACTCATGAGGAACGGCTAGACCATACGCCGACCATGGAGAATCCCAATGGCAAATGGTCGGGCGATCGAGGGGAGTCGATGTTTATTCCCACAGCCGATAGAGTCCGCGAGATTCTTCGAAACAAAGGTCTTGAGGGCATCATTTACAAGGATGGAATTCCTGACTTCAACCCTATCTCTGAGGCGAAAGTAACCATACAAGGCATGAGCCAGCATAGGCTTTCGCTGAGCAGCGAAAACGGCGAGCGCATTGTCGGCAACTATGAAAAAGCAGACATTGAATGCGCAAAGGCTTGGAGCCTTGAGCAGCGCGATGGCAAAGATGATTGGACGCACCAGGATGTCAAGAAATGGCGCGAGGCAAATGGATACACCTGGCACGAGCACAATGACATGAAGACGTGCTCTCTTGTTCCGACCGAGGTTCACAAGGTGTGCAGTCATCTCGGCGGCGTAAGCGAAATCAAAAACATTCTGAATCAGATTGGCGGCTTCGATGACTAACAGCATGAATCTATGGGGCAGGGATTTCTCGCTCCCCGTCTATTACGAGTGCAACTCGGACCAAGACGTCCTCGACATTCAAAAGGAGGCAAAGGACGCCCTGCTTGCATGCTGGGATACCGTTGAGGACAGCAAGGAAGCGATCGAAGATTATTGCCTCGAAAGAGACGACGATCAGATCGAGGGCCCCATTACAAACATTTTTAGATACGTTATTCCGACCAGCATTGTGGTACTTCGAAGCGATGATACTCGCAAAGCGGCACTCATGTGCAACTATCGCTTTGACCCCGAACACGGACTTGCTGCGGTATTTGAGAACGAGCAACTTACGGCTGTTGTCCCCCAAGACGAGCTCTAGGCCAGCCACAAGCACCCGGATAACAAAACTGAGGTTGTCCCAATACAACGTCGGGGCGACCTCAGTTTAGTCATACGCATGCCCACCGCGAACCCCTCCCCCAAAATAAGTTGCGGTGCAATAGGGACTGTTTGCCGGGTTTATTGGGCCCAGCAGTCCGTATTTCACCGCAACTGATGAGGAGGATGTGGCTAGGCGACGGGCTTTGCGCGGCGTATGGCTGGGAACATCACCGTGATGGCGAGGATGACGCCCACGGCAGCGATCGCACCGCCCGCGAAGCCGATCCAGGCGATACCGGGACCCGAAACCACGGCTCCGCCGATCGCGGTACCCGTGCCGATACCGAGGTTGAACAGGCCCGAGAAGATCGACATGGCAACGGCCGACGAATCTGCCGGCGTGTGCTTGATGAGCTCGGCCTGAAACGCCACGTTAAAGGCCGTGGCGCAGCAACCCCACAGTGCGCAGACGGCAAGCACTGTCACGAGCGACGATGCGGCCGGCCCCATGAGCAGCAGGGCCACCGGCACGCCGGAGAGCGTGATAGCAAGGAACGGAAAACGGTGCCCGTCGAACAGGCGGCTGAACAGCCAGCTGCCCACCAAGCCGGAACAGCCAAACGCCGTCAGCGTCATGGTGATGGCGCCCGCATCGACGTGCGCGACCTGCGCCAGGAAGGGCTCGATATAGCTGTAGCTTGCGTAATAGCCGGTCGCCATGAAGACCGTGACTGCGTAGAGCGCGATGAGGAGCGGGTTCTTGAGCAGCTCGGGCAGCTGTTTGACAGTAAAGCGCTCACCCGTCGGCATGGCCGGGAACACCGTTGCCTGGTAGACGACCGCGATGGCTGAGAGGCCCCCGACCACGGCAAACGTCATGCGCCAGCCCACAGCCAGCCCGATGGCGCGACCGAGAGGCAGGCCAAAGATCTGCGCGATGGACGAGCCCGTAGCGATCATGCTGATGGCGAGCGCGCCGTGGCGAGTGTCGACCAGGCGCGAGGCCATAATCGAGGCGACTGACCAGAACACGGCATGTGCGCAAGCGACCACCAGGCGCGCGCAGACCAGGATGGGATAGGTCGGCGCCACAGCGGACAGGAACTGACCGAGCGAGAACACGGCCAGCACGCCCAGCAGCATCCGCTTGAACTCAAAGCGCGAGGCGAACACCATGAGCGGCAGCGACAGCAGCATGACGCCCCAGGCATAGACCGAGATCATGATGCCCGCCTGGGCCTCGGTGAGCGAGAACGACGCGGCGATATCAGTCAAAAGGCCGATGGGCATAAACTCCGACGTGTTGAACACGAACGCACAGCAGGTGAGCCCGATAAGCGGGAGCCACTGCCTGAGTGCGATACCACCTTGCTTTGTTTGAGCCATATAGGTAAACCTCTCCGATTATCTTGAGCGGTGGGCGATTATAGCAATGAGAAGTCTATAAAATGAGCAACAAAAAGAATTCTTGGAAAACGATCGTTAACAGAAGGCGCGCCAATTCTGCTTAGAAAGCAAGGTACGCAGGAACTCAATGTCGAAAACGCGGCTTCATCTTCGGGCTATCGCGCCTGCTCGGATACGCACAAGGACACCCCCATGAGCACGTCAATTTCGAGCCAACTCGCAACCGCACAATGAACTAGCAAAAGCAGCATATAAGCAAACGCCCCATAATATAGTCCCTCATGTACAAGCGCCGTCACTGAAAGTGCCGCCGGGAGCGCCGCACTCGAAACTACCCATCCAACAAGAACCTGGATAGCGCAACTTGCAACCAGGTTCCATGCCACCAGCAGCGTTGCGGGACGCGCGATTTCTCTGCAGGAGGAACGAAGCACCGTGACCGAACGCATGATATAGCGTGGTGCAAACCGAATGCCTCGTAGTCCCCTCTGCTCCACGCCCGCATCTTCAATTAACACGAATACGAACGACGCGGAAAGAAGCGTCACGATTACTGCCACCACAAGCGAGCACAACACCCCGAGCTGACTGCTCGCAAGCGAGGCAAAGACTACAATTGCCGATAAAATCAAGTGAACCAAATAAATTAGCAGCGCCCCAGAAATCTGGAGGGGAACCGTCGAGGCCAAGAGATAAACCGGAGGGGTTCGAGCAGGTTGCACCGTCTCTTTGGACCGGTCGACGGCAAATAATGAAAAAGCCACATTCGATAGAAGCAGGTTTAAAAAGGCCGCGACCACAGTGCAAATAAGCGTAATTGACGGATTGATATAGGCGAGCTCAGTTGCAACGTTTGATACGCCAATTTGAAGCGCGCTCATAACAAACAAGGGGATATATAACGCCATCGTGCAGCCACTCCGGCATCCCTTCGCCCGATCGCCCGATTCCAGGAAGACATTGAAGCTGTCTCTTATACACATCTCCGAGCCCACGAGACTAGGCATGA